>CAMNMI010000015.1 GCA_946544555.1 uncultured Rickettsiales bacterium | reverse complement strand
GATGTCACGCGTGTATGCATATCGGATTCCGTGGTTCCCTACTTGATTTAACAGTACTGCGGTATCGTACCCCTGATTTTGCAAGGGATTATTAGGGTCCTCAATTACAACAGGTACGTTGTCTACGTGAACCCCGGTAGTCCCTATGCGTAGGGTTGTGTGATCCACTGCATACTCTGGGTGCTCTAGTGCAGCCGCTCTGCGTATCATCATAAACTTCCCCCCCCTAAAACAACATGCAAGCTTGAACTTTTGCTTCGTTCATTCAACAGGATTGTGTTCTGACGAACTCCAAACATAGGTCTAAAACAAAATTTCATCCGATATATTATCAAAAAAAAAAAATGATTGCAAGAAAAAAAATGATAAAAAGTGCTTGACAATAAAAAAATATCAAAATGGGTGGGGGACGATGGCTAAAGAAGTTTTGGCGCAGATAAAGCTGCAAATAGAGGGTGGGAAGGCCAATCCGGCGCCTCCAGTTGGTCCTGCATTGGGACAGAGACAAGTAAATATAATGGAATTTTGCAAGCAATTTAATGCCGCAACGTCTACAATGGGTGGGTTGCCTTGCCCTACGATTATTACTGTCTACAAGGACAAAAGTTTTACATTTATTGTTAAAAAACCACCAATGACATATTATGTCAAGAAGGCAGCAAAGTTGACATCTGGCTCAAAAACTCCTGGTAGGGGGGCACCGGTTGCGGTTGTTAAAAAAGCGGATGTATTGGCATTGTTGCAGGAAAAGGTTTGTGATTTGAACTGCTTTGGTGATATTGATGCGGCATATAAGATGTTTGTCGGTAGTGCACGTTCAATGGGCGTCAAGGTTGAAGAATAATATTAATATATGGCTAATTGCAAAAGATTGAAAAAGGCATATTCACTTTTTGATAAGGATAATTCTTACACTATTTCAGAGGCGATTGACGTGTTGATGAAATACAAAGCAGAGTGTCCTGTCAAGTTTGATGAATCAGTGGACGTTGCTATTCGCTTGGGTGTGGATACAAACAAGGGCGACCAGAACATTAAAAGCTTTGTTGAACTTCCACATGGAAACGGCAAGAAAGTCAGAATTGTTGTATTTGCCAATGATGAAAACATTGACAAGGCCTTGGCCGCTGGTGCTGTTTATGCCGGTGGGGAGGAGTTAATTGCCAAAATTGAAAAAGGTGAATTAACCGACTTTGACAAATGTGTCGCAACCACAACCATGATGCCAAAACTTGCAAAAATAGCTCGTATTCTTGGTCCTCGCGGATTGATGCCAAATCCTAAATTAGGAACAGTTGTCAACGGGGATGTTACGCCTGTAATTCAATCATTATTGAAGGGGCGTTCTGACATTAAAACGGAAAAAGATGGTTCGGTGAAGTTGAGTATCGGTAAGTTGAGCTTTTCAAAAGAGGCAATAAATGATAATTTGAAAGAGTTGGTTTCAGTTTTGAAGCAACTTAGACCTGCAAGCGTGAAAGCAAATTACTTTAAAGGTGTCTTTATCAGCACAACCATGGGGGTAGGGGTCAATATAAAAATGAGTGAAATTTACGCAATATGAAGACATTAACAAAAAAGGAGATTGTATCTGAATTCAACGGTTTGTATTGTGCCAGCGAGTATGCTGTGTTTGTTGATTTTAAAGGTATGAACGCCGAGAACACTGCAAAGTTCCGCGGTGAATTGAGGAAGAACGGTTTGAAATTCAAAGTTGTAAAAAATACACTTAGCAAAAAGGCAATGGAGAGCACAGATTACAGTGTGCACGGTGATATTTTGAAAGGTCAATGTGGTGTGATTTTCTGCGATGACTTGATGAAAGTTGCGAAAGTTATCAACCAGTTTTGTTTTAAAGAAAATTTTGCGAAGTTTATTGCCTGTGCGAATAAAAGTAATGTCTGCGATGAGGCACAAATAAAGGAATTAGCATCTTTGCCATCAATGGAAGTTTTGAGAACAAAGTTGCTTTATATGTTGAATTCAACTGGCTCGGCCTTGGTGAGAGCTTTGAACGAAGCTGTTGAAAAAGGACGTAAAAACTGTCCAGGTGATAAAGAGTAGTATTTTTTTTTTTGATGTGTTTATGGCTGAATTGAGCGAAGTAGTAAAAACTTTGTCTGATTTGAAAATCAGCGAGGTTGCAAAACTTGTTAAAATGCTTGAAGAAGAGTGGGGGGTATCTGCTGCCGCTCCTGTTGCTGTTGCAGCTGCTGCTGGCGATGCTGGCGCGGGTGCTGCTGCTGAAAAAAGCTCATTTGATGTAGTTTTGAAGAGTGCAGGATCAAGCAAAATTGCTGTTATAAAGGTTGTTCGCGAGTTGACAGGATTGAGCTTGCCAGAGGCGAAAGCTATTGTTGATGGTGCTCCAAAAGATGTTAAAAATGGAGTATCAAAAGATGAAGCTGAAACGATGAAAAAGAAATTGGAGGAAGCAGGCGCTTCTGTCGAATTGAAATAATCGTTTCAATTTTCTCTTATAAAACAATGGCTGAGCGGTTGATGTATGCGTGAAATTTTAAGGCATTCTTTTTCTAAGTTAAACTTTAACATAAAACAAAAGAGTTTGGTTGCAATTCATAAGGATTCTTATAGTTCATTTTTGGATGGAGACAAGAGCGTCGGTGTGTCAATCGCCGGCGTTTTGTCGTCTATTTTTCCGATACATGATCTGTACGGATATGCCACTATTGAATATGTTGGGCACAGATTGTCGGAGCCAAACTACTCAATAAGAGAGTGTCGCGAAAAAACATTAACATACTCGGCCAATTTGTATGGGACTTTTAGATTGGTACTTTTCAGCGTTGACGAGGAGACAAAAACACGTTCAGTGAAGACAATTAAGGAGCAAGAGGTGTTGCTTTGTGAGTTGCCTCTTATGACGAACAATGCTTCGTTTATTGTCAACGGTGTTGAGAGGATTGTTATTTGTCAAATTCACAAAGCACCTGGTATTTTCTTCGGAAAAAAGAACAAGGATAATGGTAGCATTGAGTATAACGCAACGATAATTCCTTATCGTGGAAGCCGTTTGGAGTTGTCTTTCTCTTCAAAAACGACGCTGAATTTCCGAATTGACAAGAGGAAGAAAATGCCAATTTATCATCTGTTGTCCGCCATGAAAATGCAGCCAGATGAGATGGTGAGCGAATTCTATAATTCTATTGAATTGAGTGCTGAAAAAGTTGGGCTTTACTCGTTTGAATTTGATGTGCAGAAACTTGTTGGAACTGCACCGTCTATTAATTTCCGCAATGAAAAAGGTGAAATTTTATTGAAGAAAGACACAATTGTAACGCGTCTTGGATTGCGTAAATTGAAGGATGTCAAAAAATTCTACTGCAACATCGATGACTTGAAAGATAAATATTTATACCGCGCAACGCAGTGCGGAGATGCCGAATATGAGCCGGCAACCGTTTTGACTGACCGCATTTTGGAGAAAATTCATGATAAGAAAATCAAGAATTTTGCTATTGTTGACGAGAATGGCAATGCGTTCAATGAGTGTATTTTGTTGGCTATAAATGCTAATAGAGGCCTGGATTACGAGCAGTCATTGGCAATTTTGATGAAGGTTTTGCGCCCAGGTGATCCATTTGTTTTAAAGGAAGCGCAGAAAAATTTTCAAAATGTTTTCTTCTCGGACACATATTACAGCTTGATGAGTGTGGGGAGGTATAAACTCAATCAGGTGCTTGGGTGTGAAATTCCTGAGGAGTGCACAATGTTGACAAGAGCTGACATCATTAATGCAATCAAGAAGTTAATACTTTTCAAACAGGATAATATTCAAATTGACGATGTTGACAGTTTAAGCAATCGCCGCATTCGTAGTGTTGGGGAGCTTGTTGAAATGCATTTTCGTGCAGGTGTTGCGAAGATGGCTAAGTATGCCAGCGAGAAATTGAACTCAATAATACTTGATACTTCTGTTCCGACTGACTGTATAGTGGCAAATCCTGTGTCAAAGTCAATCAAGGACTTTTTCATGTTGTCAGAATTGTCGCAGTTCATGGAACAGACAAACTTGCTGTCGGAGTTGGCTCACGGAAGGAAGATTTCGGCGCTTGGAAATGGTGGTATAACCAGAGACAGGGCAAGCTCGGAGGTCCGTGATATTCACATTACGCACTACGGAAGAATTTGTCCAATTGAAACGACAGATGGTTCAAACATTGGTCTTGTGACAAGTTTGGCAAGCTACGCCGTGATAAATAAGAGAGGTTTTATTGAGACGCCTTATCGTAGGGTTGTGGATGGTGTGATAACTGATGAGGTTGACTATTTAGATGCTACGACAGAGCGTAAATACAAAATTGGCCAGGCATCAAGGGAGATAATAGAGGCAGATCCGCATTCTGACAAGATGATAAGTGTCAGATATAACGAGGACTTCACGCTTATACCACGTAAGGACTTGGACTATATTGACATTGCACCATGCCAGATTACGTCAATGATGGCCTCGTTTGTGCCGTTCTTGGAGAGTAATGATACAGCTCGTGCGCTGATGGGTTGTAACATGCAGAGACAGGCGGTTCCGCTATTGTTCTCGGAAGCGCCATTTGTCGCGACAGGCGCAGAGAAAAACACTGCCAAGGAGTCAAGTGCGGTTGTGCTGGCTCGCAGAGACGGAAAAGTTATATCGGTTGACGCCAACTCAATTATGGTTTTGCCTAAGGATGCAGGGCTAACGGACAGTGTTGATATTTACAGATTGCGCTGCTTTGACAGGACAAACCAGAGCACCTGCGTTAACCAAAAACCTATTGTCAGTGTCGGCGAGAAAGTTTGCAAAGACCAAATTATTGCTGATGGCTCGTCAACCTACAAGGGGGAGGTGGCTCTCGGAAAGAACATTTTGGTGGCATTCATGCCATGGAATGGATACAACTATGAGGACTCGGTTGTGATTTCGCGCAGGTTGGTGTCGGAGGACAAGTTCACGTCAATTCACATTGAGGAATACGAGGTGCAGGTGCGTGATACTCGCTTGGGCGCCGAGGAGATTACGCGTGATATAAATTCTGTGTCGGAGAGCGAGTTGCAGTACCTTGATGAGACAGGAATTGTTCATGTCGGTGTGAATGTCAAGGCGGGCGATATATTGGTTGGAAAGCTCACTCCGCGCAGTGAAAATGCGGTCACGTCAGAGGAAAAGTTGTTGAAAGCAATCTTTGGTGATAAGGTTTCGGACAAGAAGGATACGTCATTGCGTATGCCATCGGGCACGTTTGGAACGGTTATTGACGTCAAAATTTTGACAAGAAGAGGCGATTTGAAGGATCCGCGCGCGCAGCAAATTGAGCGTGAGGAGATTTTCAAACGTGAGGAGCAGCGTAAGAAGGAGGTTGAAATTATTGACAACTCATTTGATGCGGAGGTTTCAAAAATCGTTGATGGCTGCACTGTCAATGTGAAAGGCAAGAAAAGCAAGATCACAACTGACGAGTTGAAGGAATTGAGTTTGCACCAGAAGTTTGCGCTGTCAATCGCAGATGCGGATATAATGAAAAAGGTGTCCGAGTTGCGCAGAATGTATAACACTGCGAAGTCAAGAATAGAAGCATCGTACATTCATGATGTTGAGAAATTGATGGACGGCGACAGCTTGCCAAACGGTGTCTTGAAGGTTGTGAAGGTTTATGTGGCGACAAAATCTCGTTTGCAGCCGGGTGATAAGATAGCTGGAAGACACGGAAACAAGGGTGTTATTTCAACATGCGTGGCGGTTGAAGACATGCCTTACATGGAGGACGGAACGCCTATTGACTTGGTTTTCAGTCCAGTCAGTGTGCCTGGTCGTATGAATATCGGGCAGATTTTGGAGACCCATCTTGGCTTTTTGTCATATAGCATTGGTAAGAAAATTGACAAGATGCTGCTTGAAAAGAGCGCTGCTGACAATGTCAGAAAACTGTTGCTTGACATATCAACGGATGAGAATTTCAAGAGTGCGATAACCAAGGCCTCAAACGAGGAGATTGTGGAATACGGGAAGGACTGCAAGCGCGGTTTGTATTTTGCAACACCTGTCTTTGATGGCTGCAAAATTGATGACATGAACCGCCTCGCGGACAAGCTTGGCATTGATAGGTCGTTGCAGGTGACGCTTTACGATGGAAAGAGCGGCGAGCCGTTTGACAGGCCAGTGACGGTGGGGTATATGTATATTATTAAGTTGCACCACTTGGTTGACGACAAGATGCACGCGCGTTCAACTGGGCCTTACAGCTTGGTTACGCAGCAGCCACTTGGAGGTAAGTCATACTTCGGAGGACAGCGTCTTGGAGAGATGGAATGCTGGGCTTTGCAAGCTTACGGAGCGGCCTACACCTTGCAGGAGATGCTCACTGTCAAGTCGGATGATGTCGGTGGTCGTGAGAAGATGTATGAGGCGATAATAAATGGTGAGACGAGGTTCAATTCTGGTCTGCCAGAGTCGTTTAATGTCCTTTGCAGAGAGTTCCGCTCGCTTGGATTTGATATTGAATTAGGAATTAACGGTTAACTTTTTGAATATGCTGAACGTGGTTGAGAATGCTGAAAATCGGCAAGTCAGACAGCAAAGCGGTGCCTTTGTTGACTTTGATTATTTGGGTATCAAAATTGCAAGTCCAGAGAGGATTTTGTCATGGTCGCACGGCGAGGTCAAGAGCTCTGACACGATCAATTATAGGACTTTCAAACCTGAGCGTGACGGGCTTTTCTGTGCTCGTATTTTCGGGCCAATCAAGGACTACGAGTGTCTTTGTGGAAAGTATAAGCGCGTGAAATATAAGGGAATTTGCTGTGAGAAGTGTGATGTTGAAGTCACTGTTTCACGCGTGCGCCGCGAGAGAATGGGGCACATCAACCTCGTTTATCCTGCGTTGAATACGCTCTACTTGCGTGCTGTGCCATCAAAAATATCAATCTTACTGGACGCAACCGCCAAGGATGTGGAGCGCGTGCTGTATTTTGAAAAGTATATTGTCATTGAGGCGGGCGCGACATCGCTGTCAAAGTATCAGATTTTAGGGCAGGGGGAGTATGAGCGCGCGCTGGATGAGTTCGGCCAGGATGCTTTCAAGGCAATGATGGGTGCGGAAGGTTTGCGTCAGGCACTTGTTTCAATGGACTTGGAGCAGGAAAAAGGCAAGCTTGAAGCCATGATCGCGAACACAAAGTCGGATGTGAAGTTGGCTGGCTTGCAGCGCCGTTTGCAGCTGGTTGAGGACTTTATTTCTTCTGGCAACAGGCCTGAATGGATGGTCTTTACTGTGTTGCCTGTGTTGCCACCTGATTTGAGGCCGCTTGTTCCATTGGACGGAGGCCGTATGGCGATCTCTGACTTGAATACGCTGTATGCGCGTATCATCAACAGAAACAACCGTTTGAAGAGGTTGATTGAAATGAACGCGCCTGAGCTGATTATTCAGAACGAGTGCAGGATGTTGCAGGATGCCGTGAGCTCGCTTCTGAACAATGCAAACAGCAATAACGCGAAGGTTGCAAAGAGTTCGCTTGGCCGCCCATTGAAGTCAATCAGTGATTTCTTGAAAGGAAAACAAGGGCGTCTTCGTCAGAACCTTCTTGGAAAGCGTGTTGACTATTCAGGGCGTTCGGTTATCGTTTGTGGCCCAGAGCTGAAACTGCACCAATGTGGTTTGCCAAAATTGATGGCTTTGGAACTCTTCAAACCATTCGTTTTGTCAAAGTTGCGCTTGTATGGAAAGGCCACGACAATTCGTCAGGCATCTGCGATGATAAAGGCCAAAGTGCCAGAGGTCTGGGAGATTTTGGAGGAGGTTATCCGCGAGCACCCAGTGTTGCTGAACCGTGCTCCAACACTGCACAGATTAGGTATTCAGGCATTTGAACCAAAGCTGATTGAGTTGAAAGCCATGCAGGTTCACCCTCTGGTTTGTAAGGCATTTAATGCTGACTTTGATGGCGACCAGATGGCCGTGCACGTGCCGTTGTCAATAGAGGCACAGCTGGAATCGCGTATCTTGATGATGTCATCTAACAACATTTTGAGTTCTGCGAACGGCCAGCCAATGATTGTGCCGCGCAAGGACATTACAGTTGGTTTGTATTACATGACGACCGCATTTGATGGCGAAGTGGGGGAGGGGCATACCTTTTATAGCTACAACGATGTCATGCAGGCCATGATGGATAAAGAAATTACTGTCAACACAAAGATAAAATATTTCTATAAATATAACGATGCAGAAGGCAAGGCGGCTGACAAAATGCAGTGCGCGCAAGAGACAACCGCTGGTCGCATCATGCTCTACGAGTTCCTTCCACACGATGGGAAGATGGCTTTTGACTACTTGAATACACAGTGGAGCATTGGTTTCTTGGGACAAATCGTGAAAAATGTTTATGCTGTCTACGGGCCAAAAGTGACTGTCATCTTCTGTGATAAAATCATGAAAATGGGCTTTAAATATGCCACTTTGTCAGGGATTTCTCTGAGTAAGGAGGACATTAAAGTGCCGGCCGACAAATACGAGAAAATTGAGGAGGTGATGGAAAAAATCAAGGAGATTGACAAGCAGTATCAAGAAGGTTATATCACCACGAAGGAACGTTTCAACAAGGTGACTGACTACTGGGCGGAGTGCACTGACGAGCTGTCAAACGAGGTCATGGACTTGCTGAAAGAAGGTTCTAACACTTCAAAAATAAACTCTATAACCTTGATGATGAACTCGGGTGCGCGTGCTTCAAAAGCTCACATGAAGCAGCTTGCTGGTATGAAAGGTCTGATTGCAAAACCAAACGGAGCTATTATTGAAACGCCGGTGATTTCAAACTTCAAGGAGGGTTTGAGTGTCATGGAATACTTTAATGCGGCGCACGGAGCTCGTAAGGGTAATGTTGATACAGCTTTGAAGACGGCTGACGCGGGATATTTGACACGCCGTTTGGTTGATGTCGCGCAGGATTGCATTGTGACAGAGCACGATTGCGGATGCACTGAAGGTATTGAGTATCATGCTAAAATAGAGGACGGAAAGGTGGTTCAGAAGTTGAGTGATGTTGTAAAAGGTCGTTTCTTGGCACAGGATGTTTTGTCTCATGATGGAAAAGTGCTTGCAAAGGCGGGCGACTTCGTGGACGAGAAGCTTGTCAAGTTGCTTGATGACAATGAAATTAGCTCGGCGGTTGTCCGTTCACCTGTGACATGTAATGCCAAATATGGTATCTGCGCAAAGTGCTACGGTATTGACTTGGCGACTTCAAATGTCGTGAATGTTGGTGAAGCAGTTGGTGTTATCGCGGCGCAGACAATCGGTGAGCCAGGAACGCAGTTGACATTGAATACATTCCACATTGGAGGTGTTGCGACAAAGCAAATTGCGCAGTCGGTGGTTGACGCAGGCAGCGCTGGTAAGGTGCATTTCAACGAGTTGCGCTTCGTGGTTGATAAGAACGGCGAGAAGGTTGTTGTATCAAATTCAGGCCACGTGGAGGTGCTTGACAACAAAGGCAAGGTTGTCTACTCACACATTGTGGGCTACTCCGCAAAGCTGATGGTGAACGATGGCGACACAGTGAAACTCGGTCAAAGGTTGGCCGAATGGGACCCATACAATATTTATCTGATTGCCGAGCAGGATGGCAAGGTGCGCTTGGACGACATGATTTTAGGTACTTCTTACATGGAGTCGGTTGATGAGGCACTCGGTCACACGAACAAGGTTATTATCAACTGGACTGACACGGCCAAAACATTGAAGCCAAGTGTTAGCATTTTGGATAGCAAAACAGGCGAGGTGCTGGTGAACGACCACGGCGTTGCGTTTAGATATTTCTTGTCTGTCGGTGCGATTTTGCACTTGAATGATGGCGATGAAATCCATGTCGGAGACAGAATTGCGAAGATTTTGCGTGACGACATGAATGTTGTCAAGGATATTACAGGTGGTTTGCCAAGAGTTGAGGAGATTTTTGAAGCTCGCGTGCCATCAAGTGCAGCTGTTGTAGCGGGTGCGGACGGGTATGTGGAGTTCGGAAAGGAGACACGCTCAATGATTAAGTTGACAATTCACCCAGACGACCCAACAGTTGATCCTATTGTGTATAGTGTGCCAAAAGGGAAGTATATCGCGGTTCGTGATGGAGGTCGTGTGCGCAACGGTGATGTGCTGATAAATGGTGCCATGAACCCACATGACATCTTGCGTTTCAAGGGTGTTGGCGCACTGACAGCCTACATCGTCCAAGAGGTGCAAAGTGTCTACAAATTGCAGGGTATTGACATTGACAGCAAGCACATTGAGGTGATTGCAAAATACATGTTGAACAAAGTGGTGGTTGATGACTGCGGCGGCACGAGCTTGAAGGCGGGCTATCAATACGAACTGACAAAGGTGCGTGAGGAGAACAACAAGGCCTTGGAAGCTGGCTTGGCGCCTGCAACTTTCCACAGAATGTTCTACGGAATTTCAAAGTCATCACTGCAAACCGAGTCGTTCATTTCTGCGGCGTCATTCCAAGAGACAGTGAAGGTGTTGACGGATGCGGCGATAAAGGGCAAGAAGGATGACTTGCGAGGCATGAAGGAGAGCTTGATTGTTGGCCGATTGATACCTGCTGGAACTGGCTTTGTGACGAGGCAGTATAAGCACATCGCGCAGGATGTCTACAAAAATGATGGCTTGGCCGAGGAGCAGGTTTTAGATATTGATGCGATTGAGTGATATGAAGAAGCTGGCAATCATAATGAGCGGATGTGGGGGGATGGATGGTACAGAGTGCCACGAAGCCATGTGCCTTATGCTTGCTATTCGGAGGGCTGGCTTGGACTATATGTGCTTTGCGATTGATGAGGATCAGAAGTATGTCATTCACTGCAACAAAATGCAACAGTCGGGCGAGAAGCGCAATATGCTTGACGAGGCCGGTCGCTTGAACCATGCAAACATCCATGACATCAAAAAGTTGTCAGTCAGCAAGTTTGATGGGCTGGTTTTTCCGGGGGGGTATGGCACTGGAACGAGTTTTAGTAATTTCATTGTCTGCAACGGTAGCAGCTGCACGAAGAACAATGACTACACCGTGCGCGATGAAATTAAGAGTGTAATACAGGCGTTTCACGAACAGGGCAAACCGATTTTTGCTGGCTGCATGGCGGGGATATTGGTTAATGGCTCACTGACTGGTATCAAGGTGATGACTGATGTTGGCAAATATACCGAGGAGGCCATTGAAAAGCGCAAGAATACTTATCAGGTTTGCAACGCGGGTGAGATTTGCGTGGACGAGGAGAATAAAATTGTGACCGCGCCTTACTACATGACGCCGAAAGTTGAGATTGAGACAATTTTTGACGAGAGCGAGAAGGGAATAAAGGCAATGATGGAATTATTTTAGTTTATGAGTGAGAAAGTTGGTGAATTGACTGAAGAGAATTTTGAGAAGACCATTGAGAATGGTAAGGGGTTTGCGTTGGTTGATTTCTGGGCGCCATGGTGCGGGCCTTGCAGAATGATGGGGCCAGTTGTGGATGAGCTTGCGGAGAGCGTCAAGGGCGTATCATTCTATAAGATTAATGTTGACGACCAGCAGAATTTGGCTTCGCGCTTTCGCGTTTCTGGTATTCCATTTTTTGCACTTTTCAAGGACGGAAAGGTGGTTGCAAGCAGGACCGGAGGCACTTCAAAAGAGGTCTTTGAGGAGTGGCTGAATGAGAAAACAAAATAATCTTATTTGGCCTTTTTTCTGTTAACGATTTTTCTTATATTTTTGTCAACGCGGTAGAACATTGTCAGGTTTCTAACTACCAAGAGTAGGGCAGTGATGAGTAGGGCAATTGCAAATGGAGTGGTTTTGTAGCCATAATTTGTTGAGATAACACCGACAAAAGAGTTCATTGCGATTGCGAAAATTGATGCGCCAATGCTTGCAAAGGAGAGTATCGTTGCTCTGGTTGAGCTGTCTATGCGGTTTTGGATTTTGGTTTTGATTGACATGTCAAAGAATGGGTAGACACATAAATATGCCGAGATGATACCTACTAAATAGTAGCCACTGCGGAGCGAAAGGAACATGCTGGCGAGCATCAGCAGGAGCAGGAATGAGTGCACGCGTTTGAATGTCATAAAACGGACTGCGTAGCCGGAGAAATAGTTTGTTGCCACGCGGATGAGCCCGACTGCGCCAACAATTTGTGACACACCGGAAGTGCTCATGTTTAGTGCGTTCATCAAACTGGTGTTCATGTCAATCATCACTATAAACATGGCGTCAAGGATGATAGCGAAAATCATGAGGCGTACGATGTTTGGTTTCTTGATGAGCCGCTTGAAAAGGTTTGCGATGTTTTGTGCGTTTTTGACGTGGAACACACTTGACACGCGCTCGTTGACTTTGTAATTTGGCAGGCGCATAAGTACCATTGATGCCACAAACAGAGAACCGATGGATGCTGCAAACACACCTTTAAAGCTCAATATTTTGAAAATGATGTCGCCGGTGAAAGCTGCAACCGCGATTGCGATGTTGCCGATTGCATAATATGCGCCCATGAATTGCGGGTATTTGCTTTCTTTGTTTTGGATTTTGAAGTTGTCAAAAATGTAGGCCTCGGTGTGGTAGTAGATGCAACTGTTGCCAACACCGTAGAAGGCCATGGCAGCGAGCAGACAGTGGTAGTTGTCAAATGAGAAGCATAGTCCGCAGAAGATTGCTTTTGCAACGAGACCAAACATGATTAGGTTGCGGCGACTTACCAAGTCCGCAAAGACGCCTGCTGGCAGGTCAAATAGCATCTTTGAGACATTCATTATTATTATGAGGAATGCAAGCTGGTCGGCGTGAAAACCGTGCCTGTTGAAGTATGTGATATAGAACGAATATATGAACAGGAACTCACTGAAAAACGCAAATACAAAGAACAATTTGCTATTCACTTTTGGTTCTGAATTGACTTTTTTCTTTCCGCCAACGCCAAACAAAGATAGAAAATGACGCACTGTTTTTTTTGATAAAATGTCCGTCATAATCAATCACTATGCAGCGCTTTCGCCACCATCTTTGTTATCCTTTGGTTTGCGCTCTCTTTTGACTACTTTAACATGAGACATCACTGGCTCACCTTTTTCATTGCGGCGAATGTGAGCTTTTTTAACGAGACCCTTGCCCGCTGATCTCATGTCGCGCTTTGATTTTGAAGTTTTTTTCTTTGGAACTGCCATAAAAACACCATTAAATTATCCTTGTTTTGCCTTAAATCTTCTATTTGTTTTGCAAATAACATACATTCTTTT
>CAMNMI010000014.1 GCA_946544555.1 uncultured Rickettsiales bacterium | reverse complement strand
TTCAACTTTACATGTTTGCCGCCGTCTTCGTAGACCACCTCAACCTGCATGCCGCTCTTTTTTCCTGACAAGACTTTTACGCCTACATGAATTTCAATTCCACGCTTTTCGTAGGCTTTTTTGGCCTGTTTGCGAATGTCCGCGTCCTCCGTCATTAAAATATCGGGCGCGCCTTCAAGCACAACAACCTTGCTGCCGATTGCATTATAAAATGATGCAAATTCAATCCCGATTACTCCGCCGCCGACTATAACAACTGTTTTAGGCCTCTCATCTGGCACCATCGCACCGTGGTAAGTGCAAATGGACTTCTCGTCAAAGTCGTAGCCATCAAATTTTCGTGCGCTTGCGCCTGTGGCAATGATGAAATATTTGGCCTTGATGACTTCCACTTTGCCATCTTCTAACTTGACTTCCAGCGTATTTTTGTCCTTGAAAGTTCCAAACCCTTTGAAAAGCGCAACCTTGTTTTTCTTCAACAACATGCCGACGCCACCTGTCAATTTGGCTACGACATCGCGCGAATGCTTCACCATTTTAGTGATGTCAATCTCTCCCGGATTGGCTGCAACGCCGAAATTTCCGCACTCTTTCAGGGCGTTCGCGAACTCCGCGCAGTGCAGAAGCGCCTTGGTTGGAATGCACCCCCAGTTTAAGCACACTCCGCCGACATTTTCCTTCTCCACACATGCCACTTTCAACCCGTTTTGAGCGGCTTTAATAGCGGCCACGTAGCCACCAGGGCCAGCACCTAAAACACACACATCAAATTCGTTTGTCATATCAAAACTGTTTAAACAATACGTGGTCAAAGCTCTTGTAGTCCTCAACTATCTTGCCGAGGCCATTGATAACGCACATTAGCGAGTCTGGTGGCACAACAACTTTCAAATTTGAGGTCTTTTCCAAGATGTAATCCAAGTTCTTGATATTGGCCCCTCCCCCACAGAGAACCGCACCGTTTGCGACAATATCCTTCATCAGCTCTGGTGGAGCAATTTCAAGCACCTGACGCACATTTTCAATCAGTAAATTAGAGAATTCCGACATTGCAATTACAATGTCATCCTGCGAGATGACCACTTCTTTTGGAGTGTGGCTCAGCAAATCACGCCCGTGAATAACCAATTTTGCTGGCTCTTCATATGGCTTCAAATATGCAATTCCAATCTTCTTTTTGATGTCCTCGGCCGTGTTTTCACCTATCAGCAAGTGGTATTTCTGTCTAATAAAATCAAGGATAGCTCTATCAATCTTTTTGCCACCATATTTGAACGCGCGGCTTTTTATTATCCCACCAAGCGATATGATGGCTATTTCAGTGGTTCCACCGCCGATGTCAATAATCATAGAGCCACATGGTTTATCAACTGGCAAACCAGCTCCAACAGCGGCCGCCATTGACTCATACACCAAAAATGCCTCTTTTATATTGCATCTTTCAAGTGAGTCCTGGATGGCTTTTTTCTCAACGTTTGTAGCACTAATCGGCACACCTGCAATTACAGTAGGATTGAAAATGAGGTTTGTCCCGATTGTCTCGCTCAAAAAGTGTCTCACCATATCCTCTGACATGCCATTATCACTTATCACGCCATCATCAAGAGGACTAGAAACTTCAATACGAATTGGTGTCTTACCAATCAAATCTTTGGCCTTGTTGCCATAAAGATAACCATTATTTATGCCGCCTTCCGAGATATATGCCACAACCGATGCCTCGTTTAAAACAACTCCCTTGTCCTTTGCGTAAATTAACGTATTTGTTGTTCCAAGATCAATACCAACAAAACTGCAACTGTTTTTACTAACGATGTTTCTAAAACGGGTCTTTATTTTCTGAAATTTGCCAACTCCTTTCTTTACCACAATACCAGCAACTTTTCTAAAAAGTAAAAGTCAAGCTTGTGAATACAATATTTTTATATAAAAATTACTGTTATTGCAATGAAAAAAAATCACCCAATCTTTTTAACATCATTTACGAATGTCGCCAGTCCATTATCCGTTAGAGGATGTTTGAAAAGCTGTTTAATAATTTTAAATGGCATCGTTGCTACGTCTGAACCTATTTTTGCGACCTCTTCAACCTGTTTGACTGTGCGTATCGAGGCGGCTAAAATTTGTGTCTGAAAACCATAATTATCGTAAATATTTCTAATATCTTCAACAAGAGCAAGACCATTGCCGCATGTATCATCAAGACGGCCAACAAATGGTGAGACATAGGTTGCACCTGCTTTTGCAACCAAAAGTGCCTGCATTGGAGAGAAACATAATGTCATATTTGTGCTAATACCATCATTGGAAAATTCCTTACAAAGACGCACACCCTCCTCTGTAATTGGCAGTTTGATGCACACATTTTTTGCTATTCTTAAAAATTCATTAGCCTCTTTCTTCATGCCTTCATAGTCCGATGCAAATACTTCACAGCTGACCGGTCTATCGCCACAGATTTCACAAATTTTTTCATATGTGCTAAACATTTCTTCTCGTGAACCAACCGTTTTAGACATCAAAGTCGGATTTGTTGTTATACCATCAAGTATCCCTAACTCATCACATTCAAGTATTTCATCTAAATTTGCACTATCAAGAAAAAATTTCATGCACATACTGGAAGTCGGTTTTTATAATAGTCAAGTGATTATCAAATTTTATCAATCTCCCACCGTGCTACTGGCGAAAACGAATAGTCCATTGGATCGTATTTTATTTTGTCCTGATTTTGCCAGTATAAACATCCAGCTTTTGCAATCATCGCGGCATTGTCAGTGCTATATTTTAATGATGGCACGACAAGTTTAAGACCATATCTGTCTGCTAACTGCTGCATCAAAAATGACAATCTTTTGTTGGCACTAACACCCCCACAGACAACCAGTGTTTTGGCTACGTGTGTTTCGTTATTCTTCAAAAATGCTTGCTCAGTTTTCTTGATTAGTGTGTTAAAAACCGCCTCCTGACAAGCATAAGCCAAGTTTGCGCGAGTATTGGCGGATAACTCCCCTGCCCCACCAAGCGACTTTACTTTATACATCAACTGTGTTTTAAGACCAGAAAAAGAGAAGTCAAATGTGTTTTTACTGATGCATCCATCCTTAAAAGTGAACTCCTTTGGATTTGTGCTTTTCAGTGCAACTTTCTCCATATTTATCGCCCCAGGATAGTCAATTCCTAAGTCACGAGCCATCTTGTCTAGCGCTTCGCCAGCCGCATCATCAAGAGTTTGCCCGATAATTTCATACTCACCAAGCCCTTTGGCAAGAACAGTCATAGAGTTTCCGCCGCTCGCAAGCAGTAGTAAATACGGATATTCCACTGCATTTTCAATCATACAACTCACTGCATGGCCTTCAAGATGATTAATCCGTAGCAATGGAACACCTAAAAAACCGGCCAAACCCTTTGCAAATGAAACACCAACCAGCAAGCTCCCGATAAGCCCTGGACCTTGTGTGCAGGACACTGCAACCGTATTTTTTAGTATATCACTTGGCACTGCTTTTGCAATTCGTTCAATATTCAAAAGATGTGCCTCGGAGGCCTTATTTGGCATTACTCCGCCATACTGCTTATGCACCTCATCTTGATGAAGATTGAGTTCAAACGCAATCTCTCCACTGTCAACCTCCATCACACAAAAGCAAGTGTCATCGCAGGAACTTTCAACGCCAATGATAAAGTTTTTATTCGCCATGAAAACATTATTTCAAGCAGCTTTCAAGAAACCAAATATCTTTTTCCCTGCTTTCAAGCAAGCTGTCCATCATTGCACATGTGGAGATATATTTTTTGTCACCATCAAACTTTGCCTTGATGTCAACAATCATCTCGGCCAACTGTTTATTGGCTTCAATCAAGCAGTGCAACATGTCCTGACTTTTTTCAGCTCTATTTGTGGTGTCAAAATCTGCTTTATCTGCGGCTTTCAAGTAGTTCTCCATATTGCCGGGAACAAACTCGCCAAGTTTCCTGATTTGTTCGGCTATTGCGTCAATCTCGTCTGCCAAAACGTCATATTGCTTCTCAAAAAGTTCATGCAACTGGACGAAGTTTTCTCCGTGGACATTCCAGTGGTAGCAGCGCAATTTGTTCTCCAATGCATAATAGCAACTTAACAACGTAAATAATTTTTCATTTTTCATAAACAAATTACTATATTTATTTTTGGTTGATTTTAAATGTCAACAACCAATACCCTCTTGACATTTACATTTTTTTATTATATCAGCACTTGACTATGTCAAAAGCTATTTTACCACCAAATGAGGCGAGTTATTCAGATGCTTTGCTGTCAAAAAGCAATGATTTATTAACCGCTTATGAGGTAGATGGTGATAATTATTTGGCTATGAATTTTGATTTCAACAGCAATGATTTGTTGTTCGCAATGTATGAGGCAGACAACATGAGCGCAATATTTGGTGATGGTAGCGATGGTGATAGCGGTTCAACATTAATCTAATGTCAAATATTTACAGTCAACTATTTACTGAGATTTTTGATGTCGCCAGCAGGGGTTTGCTCCACGATTTCTCAGACATAAAATGCCAAAGCGATGTCAACAATACAATTGGTTTTTGCTGTTCTGGATATAATAAGGTCTTTGATTGTGTTGTCAGAGTTCTTGAAAAAGCAAGATATAACGGTGAAATTGTACTTCCAGAGCATTTAGCATTTTCCACAAATAAGATTTTCCCAGTCAGTGAGATACTAAACAACAGCCCATCGGTCAAAAAAGGGCGGGTGAAAATTGAAGAAAGCGGAGCTTATCGCCTTGAAAATGCGCGCCCAGAAAATGATGTCAAAAGCAGAATTGTCGTAATTCCTATTGACGGTGCGGCCTCATTTTTGCATGGAGTAAATGACTTCTCAATGTGTCTTGTCTACTGCGAGAAATACAAAGATGACGCGGATTTTGTAATCAAACAGGTAGTAATTTACAACCCAATCTTGCGCGACACATACATATTTGATGAGCAAAATGGCATGTCGTTGAATAACAGAAAAATTGTCCACAACAAAATCATTCCAGACAACACAATTAGAGCAATTTATACTGGAAGCGCCGAATTTCCCTGTTCATTTAATGTCAGCAAACTATTTGCAATCAGTTCATATTGTGCAACTTCAAGTAGCATTTTTTCAACCTTAGCACTACTTGCAACAACAAGTTTTAATCTCTGCATTTACCGTTTGTCATCAGACAAAATGATTTGCAACATCGTTGACTTCTGCATCAAAATTGCATCTTTAAAATCCAAGAATGCCGGTCATCATATCATCTTCGGAAATGAGAAGATTGTGGAAAGTGTTATAAAATAAGTTGTATTTTTATTTTTGTTATGCCACAAACGCCACCGAAGCGCGCCATATTGTCATTTGTTATCTTCTAATTCTGCACTAAACAACACACAAATGGCAATCTACACCATTAACATTCCACCATTAACGGAAATTGTCTCACCGGTGATATATTTTCCCATATCGGACGCCAAAAACAGCACCGCATTTGCGATGTCTATTGGCTCACCATATTTCTTCATTGGAATTTTATCAATTAGTGTTTTTCTTGCTTCCTCACTCAAAGCTTGCGTCATTCTTGTCTCAATAAATCCCGGTGCAATACAATTGGCGGTTATTCCACGACTTGCGAATTCCTGCGCAAACGTTTTTGTCATTGCTATGAGCCCTGCCTTGCTAGCTGAATAATTGGCCTGACCAGCATTTCCGATAAGCCCTACGATTGACGCGATATTGATAATTCTTCCAAATTTGTGTTTCATCATTATCTTTGCACATTCGCGCGAGAGAACAAAATTTGCTGTCAAGTTAACATCAATAACGCTCTGCCATTGCTCGTCCGTCATGCGAATTGATAGCCCATCTGCCGTTATGCCGGCATTTCCGACAAGAATGTCAATTCCGCCCATTTCCTTGTTTGCAGTTTCCACCAAATTGATGATCGCTGTTTTATCAGACAAATCGCATGTACTGTAAAATATTTTTACACTGCTATTTATTTTCAATAGTTCTTGTTTTAGCTGCTTCAACCGTTCCTCGCTACGGTCTGTGATATACAAATTTGCGCCATTTTTAACCAATAGTTCACAAATTGCAGAGCCAATTCCACCCGATGCGCCAGTTATAATTACATTCTTGTCAGATAACATATACAAATGGTTTATCTTATAAAAATAAAAAGCAAGTGGTAAAGTATTAAGTATCAACATTCGCAACATTAATTACATCGCAATTATATTTCAAACTCCAAAACTTCGCCAGTGCTTTTCATTTCAACGCCTGTTGGGATATTTTCATTTGTGATTTTGTTGTTTGAAAATATTGGCTTTTTGACAGCATTTTTGATTTTAAAAGATGGAATATGCAACTTTTCACCAAAAATTGCTTTAACAGCCATATCAACAATATCAATACCGCAAACCTTATTTATAGTTGGAATTGTCCTTGAAGATCTCAAATTTGCCTCGATAACATAAACGTCGTCTCCTTGAACCACAAATTGAATATTCATCAAACCAATGACTTTTAATTTTTTAGCAATCAAAGTCGCATATTTAATCATTTTTTCTTGCTGATTTCTTGTCAAATTTCTCTGCGGATAAAGAACATTACTATCGCCAGAATGCACGCCCGCTTCTTCAATATGCTCCGCAATAAGTGGAATAAATACATTGCCAAATTTGTCCGCCACCAAATCAATTTCTGCTTCCTTGCCTTTAATAAACTCGTCAATGTAGATTTTATCTTTGTATTTCAAAGGTTGTAAATACTCTTGTAATTCGCCATAGTTATGACAAACTTTCATCTTACTTCCACCAATAACATAAGAAGGCCTCACGATTACTGGAAAATGTAAAAATTTGATTTTTTCAGGCACCGACTTTACCTTACAATAAACACTTTTAGGCTGTGGAATATGCAACTTTTTTGTGAACTTGTAAAACTTCTTTCTATCTTCACTAATATCAATAGATTTTAAACTTGTGCCAAAGATTTTGATATGCATTTTTTTTAACTCCTTTGCAATATTCAACGATGTTTGCCCTCCAAATTGAATTAAAACACCTTTTGCTTTCTCAAACTTGCAAATTTGTTTTATAATCTTTGCATTTATTGGTTCAAAATAAAGCCTATCCGCCAAGTCATAATCTGTTGAAATAGTTTCAGGATTATTGTTTATAATCACAACTCTATATCCTTCTTTTTTCAATGATTTTACCGCGTGAACACTGGCATAGTCAAACTCAATACCTTGTCCTATTTTAATGGCAGAAGACCCAATAACCAATATGGTTTTTTTATATTTCTCGTGTTTTTCGTTATATTTCATCGTCTTTTTCAAAGGTTTTAGGTTATTTTTAATATGATATTTCCAGCCAGCATAATTGGTTGAATAAACATATTTTGTATTTTGGATTTGCTCTTTACCACTGCCGTCTATTGCTCTAAAACAGGTTCTTTTACCAAGTTTAATAACAATTTTTCTTTTACCATTCCACTTTGTTTTCACTTTGTAGAACATATTTTTCAGTTGATACAAAAACCATTTGTTTATCTTAGTTTTTTCTTCAATCAACTCTGGACTTACACCTCTCAAAAGCAGTTCAAAAATTTCATAAAACCTAACATCCGTTGCGGTTTCAACATTTTTTAGCAATTCCTCTGTGCTTTTTGCGTGCTGTTTTTCAATGTTTTCAATCAACTTTTTTACATCATAACATTTCAAAAATGCTTCTTCAAAAGTGTGTCCGATGCCCATATACTCACCCGTTGCTTTCATTTGCGTGCCAAGTTGATGAGATGCATTTTTAAACTTATCAAACGAAAAAGACGGAACCTTGCAAACAACATATTTTACAACAGGTTCATTGATTGCTGTTAAACCAGACAGATGATTTACAATTTCATTCAATGTCTTCCCAACTGCAATTTTTGCCGTAATTCTTGCAATAGGATAAGCGGTTGCCTTTGATGCTAATGCAGAACTTCTGCTTGCTCTTGGGTTGACCTCAATAATCACAAATTCATCTGTTGTTGGATGCAAACCGAATTGAACGTTGCAAGCACCTTGTATTTCCAGTGCTTTTACAACTTTTTTTGCATTTGCCTTTAACATATCTTTTTGATATTGCGTTAAAGTTTTTGTTGGAGCAACTACAACGCTGTCTCCCGTGTGAATACCAACAGGATCAACATTTTCCATATCACAAACACAAATGCAATTATCATCTTTGTCTCTTATGATTTCGTATTCAATCTCTTTCCATCCGTAAATTGATTGCTCTATCAAAACTTCGTGGACGGGACTTAATTTCAAACCATTTTCAACAAAATAGTATAACTCTTTATCATTATTTGCCGTTCCGCCACCTGTTCCGCCTAATGTAAATGATGGCCTTATGATAACAGGATAATTCACCTTTTTTATAAAATCTTTCGCTTGCTGAACGCATTTTTCAACGTCTGCTTTTTCAACTTTATCGCAATTTACAATTACACTATCGCAAACAGGAATACCAATTTCCATCATTTTTTGTTTGAATAACAACCTGTCTTCGCTGTATTTCAAAGTTTTAAGATTGACACCGAGCAATTTTACTCCATATTTATCAATAATACCTTTATCACACAACTCAAGTGCTAAATTTAATGCAGTTTGTCCACCACAAGTCGCTAAAATTGCATCAATTTTATCGCTCACTATAATTTTTTCAACCTCTTCGCAAGTGATTGGAACAATATGCACTTTATCTGCAACACCAGCATCTGTCATTATTGTAGCAGGATTGTTGTTAATCAAAGATACATTATAACCCTCCTCTTTTAATGCAACAATCGCCTGTGTTCCGGAATAGTCAAACTCCGCCGCCTGACCTATGACTATTGCCCCAGAACCAATAACTAAAATGTTTTTAATATTTTCTTTTTTCATAAATCAACTAAATCAAACCAAAACAATACATCAATATTGCTTTTTGTATGTGAAGACGATTTCCTGCTTCTTGAAAGACAACCTTTGAATAAACAGGATTATCCATGAACTCACTGGCAACCTCATAACCTCTATATGCAGGCAAGCAATGCAAAAAAATCGCACCTTCATTTGCATTCTGCATAACACTTCCATCAACAATAAAATCTCCATCAAAAAAAATCTTTGACTTACTTTTATCTTCTCCCATTGAAACCCAAGTGTCTGTTGTAATAATATCGCAACCTTTTGATGCTTCAATTTTGTTGGTGAAAAGTTTATATTTCCATTGTCGTCGTTCTGCCGTTGTAAGTTTTGCAAGTTTTTCAAATAAACATTCAGGGCAACAAATATTTATCTCAAAACCAAGTTTTTCGCTTGCTTCAAGCCATGAAACCAGCATGTTATTTACATCTCCAAACCATGCAACTTTTTTACCTTTAATTGATGTTTTATTGACTTCCATAAATGTTATAATATCAGCCATGATTTGACATGGATGACTTTGGTCTGTTAGTGCATTTATTACACAGCCATTCGTAAAGTTCTCCGCAAGTTTCAACAACCTGTCGTGATCGAATGTTCTGATAACTACACAGTCAGCCATTTCATTGAAAACTTTGGCAGTATCCTCAATGCTTTCGCCTCTTGAAAGTTGAGTATTTGACGAGTTCAAAACACAACAATGTCCGCCTAATTCTTTCATTCCAAGTTCAAAAGAAACTCTTGTCCTTGTGGAGTTTTTCTCTAACAACAAAATCATCTTTTTATGTGATAAAGCATTATAATAATTCTCTGGATTTGCCTTAATTTTCAAAGCCAAATCAAGAATTTTATTCAACTCATCAGTTGAAATGTCTTTAATATCTAAAAAGTTTTTCATAAAAAATATAATAAAATTGATTTAATTTTGATTTCTTTTTTACATTACAGGTGTAAAATATTCACCATATAAAATATCAAAAAAGATAAAAGTATGTAATGAAAAGATAATTTCGTGCTTACGCACGACGAAGAGTGTTTCTGTTTGCAATTTTTAACAATGTTTCAACAGAAAATGACAACATAAACCACTTTCTTGTAGAAAAATAAATTTTAATTTCAAGAGTAATGTAAAAAAATGTTATATCAACTTTTTTTTACATTCTTCCCAATTTTATAGCACACAACCATCCACATAATTGCCGTCAAGAACATCAAAATTGAGATGAACTGGCCGGCCGTGATTGTCTCATGCCCTAATATTTTGAATGGTATTTCTGGGCTACGGAAAAACTCACAGACAAATCTGGCGATTGAATAGTAAAGCCCGAATATTCCTGTCAGCATGCCTGTGAACTTGACTGCTTTGGTTTTGTAATAACACACCAACATGACTGCAAGCATGAGAGCGCCCTCTGCAAAGGCCTCGTAGAGCTGGCTTGGATGCCGCGGTTGCTGTGCTGGGTCTGTTGGAAAAATCATTGCAAATGGCGATGTATAAGTTATATTACCGTACAGTTCACCGTTTATGAAATTAGCAATGCGACCAAAACCGAGGGCAAACGGTAGAACAACAACGCACAAATCAAGTAATTTTAATGCATTGATTTTGAAGTATTTACTAAACAGCACATTGGCCACGAGCAGGCCAAGCAAGCCACCATGGAAGGACATTCCGCCGTTCCAAACCTTGAAAATATTGAGTGGATTGTGGATGTTGTAGCTGAAATGGTAGAAAAAGCAGTCAAACAGTCGTGCACCTAAAAGCAGGCCAATCATTGAATATGAGAAAAACTTGTCGCAAACTTCGTCCGATGCAAATTTGAGTTTTTTGTTCTGCCTTTTGGCGAAGAAAATACACACAAAAAAACCAGCAATGTAGGCCAACGAATACCACCGCACGGCCAGCGGGCCAGCAATATTTATCACAACTGGGTCAATGTTTGGATATGTTAACATACTAAATCACATTTTTATTTATATCAATATTCACAATCAGCGCCACGCACAACATACCAAGCAACAAGCTTGATCCACCGTATGAGATCATCAAAAGAGGTATTCCAGCTACTGGCATAAGCGCAACTGTCATACCAATGTTTATAAAAACATGGAAGAACAAAATCGTGGTGCAGCCAATTGCAACCAGTTTTCCGTAGACAGAATTCACTTTGTTGGCAACTGAAAAACCATATTTTATTAGATAGCAGAAGATGGCAATTATCGCAATGCATCCAAGAAAACCAAACTCCTCGCCAACTATTGTGAAGATGAAATCGGTGTGATGCTCTGGGAGAAAACTCAATCTACTCTGTGTTCCATGAAGAAAACCTTTGCCCAAAAGTCCACCCGAACCAATAGCAATTTTTGACTGTATAACGTTATATCCGGCGCCAAGTGGGTCGCTTTCAGGAAACAAAAATGTTATAACGCGATTTTTTTGATAGTCCTTCAACAACTTCAACCACGCTATTGGCGCGAATACAAGGACGCCCACTCCTGCGGCGGCAAAAAATCTGTAAGGAACACCAATCGTAAAAATCATGACAACGAATATCCCGAGCACCACTATTGAAGTAGCTAAATCCGGTTGTACCGCAATCAAGAGCAACAATGGCGAGATTATTGCAAACGCGCACGCGATTGTGCGGATTTTATTGATATTTTTGGCCTGAACACTCCTGAAAAAGTTGGCAAGCGCTAGCACCACCGCAAGCTTTGCAAACTCCGATGGCTGAACCATGAAAAAGCCAAGATTTATCCACCGTGATGCCCCCATGACATGTTTTCCGAAAGGAATTACCGCAACCAACGACAAAAATGACGCAGCCAATATTGCATACGAAAATCGCTGGATATTCTTGATGTTGATTGAGATTACGAACAAAAATGCTGCAATAGCTATACCAGAAAAGACAATCTGCTTAAATGCCCGCGGATATAGATTTCCATTTCCTGATGAGTAAAGCAAAACCGAACTCGTGCAAAGTAAGATAAGCAATGCCACGGCCACTGAAACAGGCACTTCTGCCATAGCTCTATAATTAAAATTGCTATGTTTTTTGTGATATAACGATAACGATTTTAGGAGCATTTTCTACTATTTCTTTCCACTATTTCTCTTGTTGTTGGCGGTTTTTAAAATGCAAGTTGATAAAATTACGCAGACCCACCAAACCCAGAGCACAAACTCATTTCCCTGTCAATCATAGGAGAGGAAATATCAAGACAATCCAAGAACGAGTGGAAAATGGTGTCATGGGTGAGTTCCAACACATCTCTACTCTTCGCAAGTGCCTTCATGTGGCTGAATAGCTTCTGGTTTGATGCAATGAATTTGTCGCTTCCCCAGATGATTAGTGGCACATTCATCTGTTCGTCAGGTGCTTTGTCTGGCATCAACAGGCCATGGAAATACGCTTTTTTACCTGTCTTTGGGTTCATTTCACCAAAGCTGTCTCCGTGGTCAGAGATGTAAAATATAAATGCATTTTTGTTTTTGAAACGCTCTGTCAGGTCGCGCATAAAGCCATCAAAAGCCAAGGTTGAGTTGTCGTATAAATCGCTCTCGCTTGCAGTTCCGAATGGCGCTTCCGCTGGATTTTTCACATCATATTCCATATTATATGGCTTGTGGTTTCCGCGATGGTGGATGACATAAAGCGTGTTCTCCTTTACATCTGTTTTCAGGTGCGGAATGACATATTTATCCATGTAAAAACCCGAGATATTGTCCTGCGCCGCAAGGTCAGTGTTTGTCTCGTAATGCTTGGTGTCTGCAAACTGTTTGATGTAATTGTCAATCACCGGCAGGCGCTGAATGGCGTAAAAATATGTGTCCCAACCCATGTGCGTGATTGGCGAGAATAGCGCTTTCATGAGTTTTCTGTCCTCGGAATGCCACTCTTTTATTGTTGTCGCTGACAGCATGCACGGCATTGAGCCCATGGTGTAGTTATCGCATGCACGAACATCATTGAAGACGGCCAAGTTTTTGGTTTTCACTGCCTCGTCCATCCACGGAGTTGTCTTCCTTGTGTAGCCATTGACACTCAACCTATCACTGCGCAAGCTCTCTCCGACAACAAAAATTGCAATCAGTGGCTCCTTCTGATTTTTCTTGTTGTAGACAAAATTTTTAGGATAATCACGCAGGCGTTCGCGCTCACTACAAATGCCGTTCACCATGCAATTAAAGTGGCCGTAGCCGTTCAAAAGTGTCTGCGATGGATAGAAAAAAAACACTGGAAATGCTTGCAGGCGGATGTTGTCAAAATACTTCGTTTGGAACGAGCGGTAGCACATCAGCAGTGCTATAATTGCCATTGCACCAAGCACCGCGGCATATCTGTAAATATAGAACAGTTTTTTGTAAAAATTGACTTTTCTGCCACCTTGTTTTGGCTCTTTTTTGAGCTGAAATTTGAAAATCAAAATGCATGGAATGACAGAAAACATGATGACATATGGAATAAAAAATATGTCTATAACACTCCACACTTCATCAGGATTTGCACC
>CAMNMI010000013.1 GCA_946544555.1 uncultured Rickettsiales bacterium | reverse complement strand
ATGCAGACACAAGCTTGAAGAATTCAACAAAAAGCACATCAGCAAGCATTGGATATTAATTATCAAATCTGCGTTGTGTTGATATGGATTAACATAAAAAACCTTTTAAAATTTTACCCACACACTCGCAAAGCCGCCGTAGAGCTGAATATTCAGTTTTTGTGTAAAAGTTAACTTTGATTTGATGCTTGAATAACCACCGACCTCAACCACAACATGGTCAGAGACATTGGTTGCAAATGACATCGTGAGCTTGGCAAAGCCGCTTTTGGTAAGGAAATCAAACACCGAAACATTAAATTTACCATATGAAATAACCGCCTTGTGCTTATTTTTGACGATGTAGACATACTTCTGAAAGCGCACCATGAAGAGCAATTCAGGGATAAAATAATGGCCGTAGAGCGCATCAAAACGCACTTCGTCATACCAGTGGTTGATATTCCCGTGATAGCCCGCACCGAACACCAGAAAGTTGCTTTTGTTGATGTTTATTCCCAGCTCAGCTCTGGTCTCGTATTGCCACTTTTTCAGGCCATAATATGAAGCGATATTTGAGTGATAATAGCTTGGTGTTTCAATAGCCATCACCAATGACAAGGCCACTATTTCAGAGTTGCGGATGAGCCCAAGACGCGTAAAAAGCAGTCCACTATTTAGCCCAAACGAGCGCTTGATATTCTTGCTGAAAACGCTGTTATGGTGGTTCAACATGTTGTCTGTGGCAAGGATTTTTCCTCCGATTGTCAACCTATTTGTGAGGCCAAACTCCCCGTAAATAGAGTGCTGAACCTGCTGAATGCGCCGCGATTTATCAAATTGGCCAATGCTATTGACGGTATTGTGTGATTGGATATTTATGGAGTAAATTGCCAGTCCTTCACCGCGTTTTTGCACCCATGCATCGGCGCGAGAAGTGGCTTGATTAGTGGCAAAAACGACAGCGGATAGTAAAATTGCGCGCGCCTTTGTCATTTTAGAACCTCTTCCTACGATGTAGGCCGTTCAATCTAATATCAAACGAGCACTTTTTTCCGTATTCTTGGTCGGATGCAATGAAGTTTTTCAACTTGCATGTCGTGAGAAAGCGGTTGCGCTGGTTCAGTGATTTGTAGTGCTTGTCATGCACATTGCGCAGTTGCATTGGGAAGAACATCATTGTCTCCAAGCGCTCAAACTCATCGTGCTCCACAATGAAATTTATGTGCGGCGCGTTGTCTCCGTAGTAGCCCGGGATGATTGTGAAAAACGAGTAATGCCCGTTGCTGTCGGTGATGCAGGTGCCTGTGTCCTCAAAGTCAATGTCGTATTTTGAGTAGTCATCTTTGTTGATGACGAGGTGATTGTAGTAGCCAAAATGGTTGGTTTGCCAGATTTTCACGACCGCATTTTCCACTGGCACGCCCACGACATCAAACACGAAGCCCTCAATATACAAAAATTGCCCCTTCGCAAAGAACGGACTGCCTGATTTGCGCCGCAAATTGTTGTTGTGCGAGTAATTCTGCGGGATGATATAGCGTTTTTCCTCCTTGATTTCTGGCGTGATGAGTTGCATGTTTTTGAGCACTATTTCAGGGCTAATTGCATTGGCTTTGAGCGAGCTAACCAACACAAAAACAGCAGAAAATAAGAATATTTTTCTCAAACCACTTATCATTTTTAATCATTATTTTCTTTTTTATCCTCTTTTTTACTGTCCTTGTCGCCAATCAAGCTGCCAAAACCGACCTTTTTCTTGCGCGCAACTTTGTTCTCCTCGCCACTTTTTGAAGTCCTGTGCGGCTTGTTGCCTTTCAACAATTCCTTGATTTCATCACCAGTCAAGGTCTCGTATTCCAGCAGCGCCTTGGCCAAGATTTCCAGCTCATCGCTGTGCTCGTGGAGTATCTTTGAGGCCGTAACATACGCATTGTCAACCAGCTTTTTGACTTCCTCGTCAATCAATTTAGCTGTCTCGGGCGAGATGTCCGCGCTAACGTTCTTCCCACTTGACATGTAGCCGGCATCTTCTTGGGCGTAATCAATTTTTCCAATTTTCTCACTAAATCCCCATCTGACGACCATGTTTCGTGCCAATTTTGTGCATTGTTGAATGTCGCTTGAAGCCCCGCTGGTGACTTTATTGTGGCCGAAAATCATCTCTTCCGCAGCGCGACCGCCCATTGCAATAGCCATGTTCGCAAGCATTTGCTCGTATGTCTCACTAAACCTGTCCTCCGTTGGAAGTCGCATGACAAGCCCCAGTGCCCGCCCGCGAGGAATAATCGTTGCCTTGTGGATTGGGTCGCTGGCTGGCTGATATAGCGACACAATCGCGTGTCCGCCCTCGTGATAAGCCGTGTTGCGCTTTTCATCCTCTTTCATCACCATGCTCTTGCGCTCGGCTCCCATCATGACTTTGTCTTTGGCGTCTTCCATGTCCTTCATGGTTATGATTTTTCTGTTCCTGCGCGCTGCTAACAAAGCACTCTCGTTGACTATGTTTGCTAAGTCAGCACCTGAAAATCCTGGCGTTCCGCGAGCAATGTCATTTAGCTCAACATCTGGCGCAAGCTTGACTTTTTTAGCATGCACCTTCAAAATTGCCTCACGCCCTTTGATGTCAGGCAAACTGACCGTAATCTGTCTGTCAAAGCGCCCCGGACGCAACAATGCACTATCCAAAACGTCAGGTCTGTTCGTTGCGGCCAAGACAATAATTCCACTGCGCTCCTGGAAACCATCCATCTCAACAAGCAGCTGATTTAGTGTCTGCTCACGCTCATCGTTTCCTCCTCCAACACTCACGCCTCTACTGCGGCCAACTGCATCAATTTCATCAATAAAAACTATGCACGGTGCCTTCTTTTTTGCCTGCGCGAACATGTCTCTGACACGACTTGCACCGACACCAACAAACATCTCCACAAAGTCCGAACCAGAAATGAAGAAAAATGGAACTTTTGCCTCGCAAGCAATGGCCTTTGCGAGCAGTGTTTTACCTGTTCCCGGCTGGCCGCACAACAAACATCCGCGCGGTATTTTCCCACCAATATCATAATATTTTGTAGGATCTTTCAAGAAATCTACAATCTCTACGATGTCCTCCTTGGCCTCATCAATACCAGCCACATCATCAAAATGGACGTTAATTTCATTCGGCATGAGAGCTCTGGCCTTGCTCTTTCCAAAGCCAAATGGGTTTCCAAACAGCCCTCCCATTCCAGCATTTGGATCTTCACCCTTTTTCTTGTTCCGTCTTGCAGTAATCACCGGCCACAGCAACCACAGCGTGATTATCAACATTGGCGCCCATGAAAGCAGCGCCAAGAACAATCCAAATATTCTATCAAGAAGTGTTTTTTGACCGTCAATGTCAATGTAGTTGAAGTTTGTATCAGAACCAGCGAGAATATCAATTACCCTGTTGACATAACTCTCTGGGAAGAATGCCTTAAATTTTGTCCCATCTTTCATTGTTCCGATGACCGTTTCGTTTAGCACGTTTGCCTCGCTGATGAGGTTACTATTTGACGAAGAAATGAACGAAGATAGTGTTATTAATTTTGTTCTTTTGCCGGAAAAGCCAATAAAATTGCTTGCAAAAAGCCCAGCAATTACAAGCAAAATCATCCAGAACAATTTGTTATTTTTCATATCTCACTAAATCAATAATTACTAAAAATAATTTGCAAGATTTACATATTGCGCGCTCGCAGCAACACCACGCGGTTTGTATCTCGCTCCGCGCCGCACAACAATTATAACAAATCAAATTACACACAACCAGACATACTTTCACCAAATGTATAATTTGTTCTCAAATAATCATTTAACGCATTATTGTCAGTTTTGCTATCAAGACAATCCGTGTCAGTACAATATGGGTCTTTTTCATCAAGAGCTGCCATTTCAGAAGATAGAGGACTGTCGCTATATCCAGTGCCAAAATTGGTAACCCACTCAAATCTTCTTGGAACTATACGATAATAGTAGCTATCCATTCCTTTTGAATATTCACTTTTTAAATATTGAACTGTTGCATTTGTATCATCTTCGTAATGAGCTTTAAACTCAGTTTGTTTATCGTTTTCTGGTAAAAGAAACGCCATCCAGAATTTTGCAGTCATTGCGGCAATATATGCATTTTTGTGAATTGGATACAGACCATTATCAACTATACTTGCACCTCCATGTTTTTTTCTATATTTCGCATTAATTTCATCATATAGACGACGCGGAGAATTATCTATAAAATTTGCCATAAAGCAATCTCTTGTTGAAGTTAAACTTGGATCACCAACCGCAACCGTTTTAGAAGCTAACTGTGGGAAAATACCTTTAACTCCATGTAGACCAAGAATATGCCCATTATAACAAAATGCAGATAAGAAATACATTTCTTCACTTGATGGTCTTTGCGTATAAACAACATGTTTCATTGTGTTATGTTTGATGTATCCAAGATATTTACCATTGCAGTCCCTATTTGCAGAAGCCGTTGGCGTTGTATTGGTCCAATTTTGGAATACATATCTCCCAGAACTATCATAATTCAATTTTGGAGTCCATACAAAGTCATACAGACGTGCATTATAGGCACCATTGTTAACGACAATAGGAAATATATCTCCACTTGCAGACAAATGGCTACATTCATTAGGAAAATTGCAAGCAGGATTGCTGTCATACATATTATATGGCAATTTTATTGGCATTCTAAACTTTATGGAAGCTTCACTACTTGATATTTTTGAACTACAAGAAGCATAATCTCTTATAGTTGTAGCTAAACTTGGCGAAAATGCAGCAATTCTTTTTACGTTCAAACATTCTGACCCAGAATGCATCGCTTTTGGAATGTATATTTTCAAATTTGCGTGTTTATATCTCTGTTGCATTTCAACAAAATCATTATCATAATCAATGCTTGAACCAACTTGGGTCATATTGCACTTATAATCCCAATAATTAGTATAATTTGCATTACCGTTTTTCATTTGCCTCATCCATCTGTTGATATTCATAAACTCATTGTGTTCATCATTAGCTGAATACATATATTTCATTGCCGAAGGCTCAATTTTGTTTTTTATAGTTATCACATACCATGTATTTCCTTCATTATTGAATAATGCATTACCATATTCATCAGTTACTTTGCTAATACCAGCGCTCTCGTTGATGCTTACATCAAGATATGAATTTACGCCATTATATCCTTCAAGTCCACTGATATAAGAACTCCTACTTTTGCTTCCTTCAAACGCAAAATAAATTCCAGTTTCAATCGTTGTATAACCAGGAACCATATCAATATTACTGCTTAATTGCCCTGTAATAGTTCCATATGTGCTTCCGTTACCCAATTTTAATATCCTTGGATAAGGAATATTCAGTGGTGTCAGAGAATCTTCTTTCAAACAAGTAATCCCATCATTACATGAAGTTGGAAGCGCAACCGGCCCCCATGTTCCAGTACTCAAATCACACTCTCTTGTGTATCCAGTCGTTGAAACGCTTCTAATATCTTGCGCATTCAGGTATTTTGAAGAGCAGTTACCGTTAACCCTGACTCTTGGAGGTGTGCCAGTGTATATCGGGTTTCCTAAACTATCTACCAACGACCAATATGTTCCATATCTATCAACCTCGCTCATACAACCTTTTATGCAAGGATTAAAAATTGGTCCCCATATACCATTTCTCAAACAGCTACGACGTGGTAGAAGTGTCCGATTGTGTGCATCTTTTTGGAAAAAGTAAAAAGTATCTTTTGAAACTTTACATTTCGTTGATTGTACCATTTCTGTATTCTCATCAGCACTTGGCCATTCTGCATTTCCTGCATAATATTCATCAAAATCATAATCACTTGATAATGGCGGACATGCTATGTCAAGAACAAGTCGTCCTGTTTTTATCTCGCCAGTGATGCTATCTTTTATATCATGTTCGTCCAAGTATTTGTCATAATTTAATATTCCCGTTGTTCTTGTTCCATCTGATAGTTGATAAGTATGATCTCTGATTACCCAATCAATATTAAACATATTTTTGTTATTTTCTGTATAAAGCTCATCCCTGTATATCAATCCTTCATCACTCCTTCTGCCATCTTCATACAGAATATCTTTTGGAATTGTCTCCGGCCTGTTCTTACTTCCACAACCCCTTGTCCAAAAGGCATACCAATTACTCGGTTCTTGATGTCCTAAACTATTAACTCTAACTTTATTTGTTTTTGGATTTGTATTTTCCGGCGGGTCATATAATGCAAAACTTTCTTCGGATTGTTGAGATAATTGCCAAAAGCCATTTGCGCACACAAGTCCAAATGTCCCAATCATATCATACTTATCATAAATATATTTGTCATAATCAGTGCTGGAACATGTAGCTATTTCATGGTCCGTGTTGTCGCTTGTTAATCTTGCAATCAGAGGTTCGTCTTTTAAACCTTCATACATCATGCCTGAATAAATATTTTTATCAAAAAGATAGTTATATGCCAACGATGTTCTTGTTTTTCCAGGTTCATACCCTCTATCTTTTGGTTTGCAAAGCATTGTTTTTCTATCAAATTTCTTCGCTTCATCATCAACTATTCCAGTCAATGCCTCCTCTCCCCAAATGCCATATTTACATTTTGCCAACGGACAGTGTAATAAACTTGAAATAATTATTTTTCCTTTTAATGAACCATATTCTTTGTCATAAGTATCACTTTCTATGTAGCATTTTTTTGGATAAACATTAGTTGAATTTTCCGGTTCCATGTCAGTTGACGGCGTTCCGGTATATTCACAAATCAGATCAACAATAACTTCGCTTTTACTTGGTAAAATTATTTTCTTGTTTTTCACTCTTCTATAAATTGGAGGACAACGAACAGTGCACTGTTTAATTGCATCGCCACTTGTAATTTCACTCTCACTTGCAATTTGCATATGTCCAGATCCATCAAGGTTTAAATATGGATTTCCACTACTACTGCTTGAACTGCTAACATATTTTACATAAATATCTCCTATACTCAAAGAAGATGAACCAGGGCCTCCTGCACCAGAAGCTTTTCTATGCCAGAATGCACCACCCGAAGAAACAGTTCCATTATTAACATGAAATTTTTCTGTATATTTACTATGAAATTCATCTTTTTCGTTACCATTGTTTTCACCAAAATCCATTATCTTGCGTTCAAGTGCATCAAGTGTAGATTGTTGTTTTAATGCCTGTTTATATGTATACTCATCTGCAAAAACGGCAACAGATTGACCTTCTTTTTTTAGATTTGCAAAAGAAGTAAAATTATCCTTAGCGTTGTTTTTAAAATATGAACTGTAATATGTATATTTGTCAAAACTTCCAGTTACACCAGTATTATCATCTCTTTGCGAAAAATTTGAACCACTTCCATTAAGCATCATTTCTTTTTCTGTACCATAATCATCGTTTTGTTTATTCAAATAAAATATATCAGGATGTCCTCCAGCAATAGCACCATGTTTATTTGCTTTTCCAATAGTACTATCTAAATTTCGGACAACATGTTTTCCATAATCTTCCAGTGTATATCTCCATGGATGAAAACATTTGTCGCATGCAACACAGAGCTTATTTATCATAGTCCAACCGTCATGAATTATTGCATAAGGACATTCTCTGTTTCCTTCAATCCTGCAATCTACAGGCGAACCACCCCTGCCTGCTCGTGCAAGTTCAAAATAAGTTTGGGCCGTTGTCGTTCCTGTAGAATTTAATATAGATACAGCTGATATCAATGAATTCATGTTTGTTTCTATATCAGATAATTTTGAAGAATTGCCCACGGATACTTTATCAACGGCTTCTGAAGGAAGAATTCTAACAGTATATTTTTCACATGTACATTGTTGTGTTTCATCAAGCTGGCTTGCTCCATCAGTACATAAAAAATGTTGCTCATAAATACAGTTATCCGGATCAGACGAGGAACTGTCTTTGAATGCACAATTATCTAAAAAATTTGATCTTGACGTAAAAAAAACATCAATATCACTTTTATTGATATTACTCCTTACTTGATTTATAAAATCTGAACAAACTGATGGCGGATTATTCACTTGGCAAACATAGTTCTCGTATCCAAGCCCTGGATAGGTAGCTGTTAACCATCTTTGTATACTTCCGCATTCAGGATCTGTACTGTCAACACATATAAAATTTTCCCAGTCCGGTGTATACGTGGCAACAATTCTTTTGATATTATCGCAATCCTTTTTATGACAATTTTGTTGAGTATTACACAACAAGCAATTGTATTTACTGTCAATTTTTCCACTACTAAAAAAAGCACTTCTTAAATTATTGCAAGTATCTGTACCGAAGGTTCTACTACTTGAAGACGACAGATCAAGCGGTTCGCTTGTACATAAAAATGATTTTTCATATCCGCAATTATCCGGGGCGGTTGATGAAACGTTCTTGAATTGACATTCGTTCAACAGATCTGGATGAGGATAAAATAAACTTTTAATATCACTATCTTTTATTTTTCTTCTTATATCGCTTTTAAAAGATGTGCATTGCGCATCATTATAACTTTCATCTTTGCAAACATAATCAGAATATCCAGTTCCCGCATAATTGTTGTTAAAATACGTTTCCAAACTGGCACATTTACTGTCAGTGCTTGAAGAACATATAAAGTTTTTTGCATCTTCTATTATAGACGGCAATATATTATTTTTGAAATCATCACAATCGGGACCGATATGTGCTTTACATATGTAATTTTCATATCCAGAACCAGAAAAATAAGTATTTAAATAATTTATTATATCTGTACATTTTCTGTTTGAGCTATCAACACAAGCAAAGTTAATCCATTCATCCAGTACGCTTTTCACATTATCACATTCTGACTGATAAATACTATTGCAATCAGAAACACTTTTACATAGAAGACATTTATATTTGCTATCAATTTTACCACTACCAAAAAAACTACTATCCAATCCAGAACATACATCCATTTTAAAAGTGTAATCTCCTTTACAATTATCATACTGTTTTGTATTTGCCAGCTGCGCCGATGTTTCCATTAATTCAGCACACGATTTTCTGCTACTATTATAATAATTCCAAATTTCATCTAAAATATCTTTTAAATCAACATCCATTGTAGTAGAACCACTTGCGACTGAAGCCCGCACACCGCCACAATAAGATTTTGCCCTACTCATTGCAGTAGCAAATGATAACGCTGTAAATGATGATTTTGCGCTTTTGATATTTACCAAATCACTTTTGTAGGCAGATAATTTTGATGTTAACCCAGAACAACATGAACGTAATTCCGTCAGAACATCACTGCTTGCATTATTTATCAAATCAATTACATTCTGAATACTATCTATATCGTTTTGAATTTTATCCAATGTTTTTGATGGAGTTGGTACACAATTACTATCATTTGCGTACGCAACAACATCTGGATAAAAAGATTGCGCACTTGCAGAAGAAATTCCCCAGATAGTTTTTTCAACTTCCGATATCTTTGTGCTATCCAAAACCTCACCTGTACAATGACTGTCAGCCATTTCTCTCCTTATAGCAAACAAAGATGCAATATAATAATACTCGCACATTTGAGTTTTAATCTCAGATTCAAATGCAGTGATGCTTCTTAGTTCGTCTTTGGCCCTGTCTCTTTGCAATTCATAATTTACTCGCTCAATACTTGATGGTAAAACACTACTATCACCATACCAAGTAATTCCTACTTCTGTATTTCCTTTTTTTAAATCTTTTGGTCTCTTACTATTCTTATCAGACTCAAGCCAGTTTTCTATATTCCAATAAGCATGCGTTCCGCCTGATGTTATCCAAATGTCATCATCTTCAAAACACCATCCAATTAACCCTCCTTGACAATGGTCTCTTCCCCTTGGGATAGCGGTTCTTGCCATTTTTGTTTTTGTTCCAGTTGATATATGTAAATATCCATCAAAAATTGGTATTTTAGTTAAATCTATAATTCCATCTATAAAACCTCCGCCTCCACCTGTCGCATCATATCTCGGAATATATTTTTGATGAATCATACCCCATGGTATAGGTGGAACAGGGCTTGCGAAACAAAAAGTATTTGCTCTGTAATATGCAAAACAGTGTGTCTCATCTTCACTTGTCAATCCTGCTCCACCGGCACCAAAACCTTGGAAATGCACATACTCACATCTTAATGGAACATAAACATCATAATCTGTGCCAAGATCACGTGCTTTTACATCCCAGCTGTCATTTTGCATGTTATTTGCGGCAATACATAATCTACTTTCTGTTTCTTCAATGGTTCTATGCGCAACTTCAAATTTTTTGCGACAATCAAGAGTCCCACTGGCGCATTCTTGAAAATATGAAGTAATAACTGGTTCATTATAGATTTTATAGGTTCCAGTAAATGCATTACCATCATAGTAATTTAACCTTGTCTTTCTATCAACCATTGGTGTAGATTTAAGATGGTTAATTAGAATTTTGTACCTCTCTTCATCTGTAGCTGCACTAAAATAATCTGCCACCATTTGAAATATTAATTTCCTGTCTATTTGATCTTCCCCAGATTTAAAAAATTCAGGTTCTTTACCCATCAATGAAAATGGTATTGTTGGAGTTCCAAGAAATGGAGAGTTTTTCTCCCTAAGGAAACGAACTGTATAATCTTTAACAGGATCGCCGAAATCTCCAAATAATTTTGTGTTTGAATATTTTGACAGTTTATCAGCAAGCTCAAAACCTTCCGTTACGCAAATATATGCTTTTGATCTGAAATCTTTATTTTTTTGATATTCATATAAATCACCTTCAGCACCTGTAATTTTCAATTTTGGAGGCGGATTACCATTATAACATTCTTTCAATGAATTATTGCTGAATAAGCAATTTATGTATGAATTACATTGTTTTGCAAGGATAAATGCAGTATAGCACGCAATCTTATCGTATCCAGTTTGCATTCTGCACGTATATTCATTTTTTGGTGGTTCTTTCAAAAATTCAATTGACTTTGCATCATAAGCATAATTCTGCAAAATTGAACACTCATTTGAATAATCAACTGTAAATCTCTTCATGTATAACAAAGTTGTATTGTTAACATTTGTATTTGTATTTGCTGGGCTTGTAGCACTTGAATTTACACCCGCAATAGTTAAATCCTTGTTTCTTGTAGGAAGCAAGCTATCTTTTTCAAATTCTTTTGGATCATCTGTATTAACATCTTTTAGAATTACAGGAGAAAAATATAGTTTAACACGCATTTCTCTGTTAGCACTATTAATATAACCGCTGCTTTCATGCCTTAGATAAAGTGGCGTGTTCATCGTTATCGTTTCACCTGCATATCCATATTTTATTGGCGGTCTTTCAACACTACCTATATTCACAAATTCAAGCTCACTATATGTTGGATAATAATCCTTGAAATCTCTTGCTATATAACTTTTATCACTTGTATCATGGTCATCTTTTATTTCATTTGGATCAAAAGTATTAAAAAAAGCAGCTCTATTCATTGCAAATTTTAATATAGAACCATCTGCTCTTTCTATCACGCGTCCACCAGTTAAACTTGCTGATATTGTATTTTTTGGTATTACTTGATAAGCTACAAGCGATGAAACTCCTGTACTTATATTAAATTCCAACCTTATCATGAAATAATAAACGTTACCGGTAAATCTATACTCACATTTATCTTGGCTCACCCTAATTTTTTCCTTTGCCCCGATGGAATATATTTTCGGAAAAAATGGTGAAAAGATTATTTTTTTTGCTGTTGGATAGTTATAGTCATGATTGTTGTCATCAAATTGACGCGCAACACCTATCGGTCTATTGTAAAAATAATCAGCATTTCCATCTTTTTCTTCCAATTTTCCAGAACTTGCGGCCGCTCTTATATCACTTATAACAGTTCTACTAAAAGCTTTACTATTTTTTATAGTATCATAGTCATAACCAACATTTCTTTCACTGTCAGCAACTTGTACTACTAATCTTGGCGACAAAAAAGTCCCGCGTTTTTTATATCCAAACTCTGCATTATGAGCGTGAGAACAATTTTCACCAGTCTCATCATCTTCTGTTTTTTCATTATAAAATTGTCTCACATGTGGAATATCTTGGAACAAATGGCATTCTGGATTGTTAATTACATCACTAACTTCACATGTTCTATTCAAACGATCATCATTTCTTGCTATTCTAAGCATATGTCTTGGACCGCCGTTTAATTGCAGTTTTGCACATCCACATCTAATACCATTATAATATCCACATAGATATTGTCCTCTGCCATATAACTTCTTTAATTCACCACGTTTTGATGGATTAAATGCAAAATTTGCTACTGCACTATAAACCTTATTCCCACCATCTGTTCCATCTGATGAAGTTTTTCTATGAATGCAATCATAAACTTTTTTACAGTAAAATTCAATAGCTCTATGTGCCTTATGACATAAAAAACAATCTTTTTGAGAAGATGTTGCATTTTTCCAGACATCAGAATCTTGACGAGGCATGAAGCCATTTTCTCTACATTCAATATCACAATAGCAATTAGCCTCACTCATGCATGTTCCTGGGGTTTGCTTTTCAATAAGTGGCCGACAAATATTCTCATAGTAATCAAAATAATCAATATATTTTGGATCGGTCGCCTCATATATGAATGCATAACCAAGAGCATTTTCAGCAGTAGTTGTATCAGGACAAAATTTGCTTGAATTTTCATATGGACCATCATAACCAATATTATCCAAACCAAATGATTGTATTTCATTAGTATGAAAAGAGCCACTTTTTCTTCCTGGACCCAATGTCACGCACTTATTACTTCCTGATGTTCCAGTTGTACCAATATGACAAATTTTTATTTTATATTCACTATCTAAATATCCGCCATATTGAACCCAGCAAGCACCATTATAATCAGCAGAAGCGGCACAGCCCTGCAAGCTTTCCTCTCGCAAATCAGCAGATAAAGTATCTAATGTGTTGTTAGTTTCTTTATCAAGACTATAATCTGACTTACATGTTGCAATAGTCATTCCTGTAATAGGATCTTCTATTTTATCAGTTATACTCTTTGAACCTAAAACCGCCAAATCATGGCGCATATTCATTCCTTCACTGGTTCTTCTAACATAACCCATGCTTTCGTAATACTTAAATTCATCAGAATTAACACTAAGTGTTTCTACGTGCTCTATGTAATCATCAATTTTATCAAATGCACCAAGTGAAAATTTTTCACACATTTTTGTTGCGAATTCTTGTTTAGTGAAATGTTTTCTACCCGCATCTGTAATCTCAAATTTCACACCTTTACTTCCAACTATAACAGTATCATCTACTGCATTTGGATTTTTAACATAACCTTTTTTTTCGTAGTATTTGTATTCTTCTGATTCAATATCGAGTGACAAAACATGCTGGTAAAAATCTTCTGCACTTCCGCAATTTGAAATTGAATATTTTTTACACATATCTGTCCTGAAAGTTTTTCTGTGAAAATAGATTTTACCAAGTTCAGTTATATTAAAATCACCATTTTTTGACGTTTCAGGGTTATAGACTGTCTTTATAAGACCAAGATTTTCGTAATATTCATATTCTTCACTGTCCATTGGCAGCGTAGTTGAAACATATCTATAATATTGAAATATGGAAAAGAAACGGCATACCTTATGCTTTGCTGGAGTTGGATTATCTGGTGTTGGAGCTGGAGTTAA
>CAMNMI010000012.1 GCA_946544555.1 uncultured Rickettsiales bacterium | reverse complement strand
CCCTCGCTGCGCTCGTCGGCCAAACTCGCTCCGCCCAGCGCACCAATATTACTTAACACAAAAATTTTTTATTTCTCAAACAGCTTCACAACTGAGCCAGCGATCATCGGGCACATTTTGTTAATCATCTGCTTTTGCAACACGCGCGAGCCAATTCCAATCACGGCGTATTTTGATACATATTTATTCCAGTTGTCATTGTAAGAGTAGAATGTCTCCTCAGCAGCATTTGAAGAGGTCTTGACGAGCAATTTGCGATTGTGTTGCTGTGGCCGTTTCACACGCTCTTCCACCATGACATCATAAGTTATTATCACCCCAACATCCTTGAATGATGAATAAAGTGCATAACTTGTTCCGCCAAGTGCTATTGCGCCCAAAACACCAAATGCAACTGGTGCAGTTGAGCCGGCAAGGAGGTATCCTGCATAAAAACCAACTCCTGCACCACCGAGTGTAAATAGTGTTGATGGCAGAACATTGCGGCGCCTCAACAGACCACCAAATCCGCTGTTATTCTCATTTTTCAGTCCTTCAATCTTGTTGAAAACAGCATGCGGCGAGTTGCTATTGTCAAAGCTATATGACTGGTTAAAATCGTTATTCAGCAGCGTTTTTCTGCTCTTGTTTGCGAAGTCAGCGTCCACATCATAAGCCACATTGCGAATGTTGATACTCAGCACATGGCTCGTTTTATTAATGTCATCCACGATTTGAATATTGTCCGCATCTAACTTCTTGCGTAGGTCATTCATGACTTTTGAATATATCTTTTCATCGCTGTTGACGCTTTGTCGGAGATACACTGTTTTGATTGGTTCACGATTTTTCTCCAATATTATTTTGTCAGCCGTGTGAACGGAGTAGCTTGGTGTAGAAATAATGTTCCCGATGGTTGTACATGAGCTCAACGTGGCGGCAAAAATAGCAAAGACAAACAACTTTATTTTCATATCAATTCACGCCATTTCTATGCAACATGCCATCAAGCTCGGCCACAATTTTCTTGAAGTCAGTCAACTTGTCTTTTGTTAATTTGTGCACCGATGGGAGTGTCATCTGTTTTGGATTGATTTGTGTGCCATTGCGAAGCACTTCGTAGTGCAGGTGCGGACCAGTTGCCATACCTGTCATACCAACATATCCAATGACCTGACGCTGTCTGACTCTCTGCCCAACCGACACATTTGCAAAGCGGCTCATGTGTGCGTATCTGGTAGAGTAGCTTGTATTATGCTTGACTTCAATCCAATTGCCATAGCCACCATCACGCTTTTTGACCGTAATGACGCCGTCACCTGCAGCAAAGATTGGTGTGCCTGTTGGAGCTGCCATGTCAACGCCTTTGTGTGCACGACTATAACCAAGGATTGGGTGTCTGCGCTTTGACATGAAATTACTGGTAATCTTTGCGCCGTCCACAGGTGTCATCAGTAGTGTTTTCTTAACACTCTCACCATTGCGATTGTAGAATTTGTCATTAAAGTTGAAAATTTCGTGCTTCTTTCCGCTCAAAATTAGGTTCATGTAAAGCACCTTTTCAGCCACTGTGTCCCCATCTGCATCCTTTGATGTATCCAGAATAAACACGAACTGGTCGCCAGGGTGCAAATCACGCTGGAAGTCAATCAAGAAAGCGTATTCATTTAGGACATTATGCAACGTGGTTGGCTTGACATCTGCGTCCACGACATCAGCAAACAAGCTCGTATTTATTATCCCAGTGACAATGTGTGTTTTTGTCACAAACTTCGGCTTTTCAATGTGCACCGTGAAGTCATCATCGTTTTTGATGATTGTATATTTCATGCCGTTGCTATGTTTGAAAAACAGCTTTTCAATTACCATGCGCTCGTTTTTTTCTCTTTTTACTGGCCTTATTAAAGAATTCAAAGTGCTGATTTTGTTATATGAAATGATTGAATTATATGTAATTTTGAATGCTTGCCCCGTTGACAAATGAGATAAATCGGCCTTCACTTTTGCCAACAAATTGACAATTTTTACAACTTCGTTTCTGTCAAAACCGTTTTTTGTCAGTAGCAATGCCAAATTGTCGCCACGTTCAAGCATAAAGTCCTTGCTGACTTTTGTTTTTCTGATGACTAACGGCTCGCTGTCTTCCATTTCTGAAAAATCAATTTTGTCATTGGCGCCCTTGACCTTTAAATAGTTATGACTTTTTACAAATAATTCTCTGTCAAGCATTGGGTCATCCAGCAATTTTAGCTGCTCAAAACTGCTATTAAAAACAATCCTGACAAATAAAATTGCAACAAACAGGCCAACTAAAAAGCCAATAAAGAAAAATTTGTGTCTCAAAAAAAAACCATTACCACTTCCAAATTTGCATCCACACTTATGGATTAACTTGGAAATAGCTTCTTGAAAACGCATACATAACCTTAAAACGCAAATTCAACTATCGCTGTCTCTGCGCCATCGCCGTATCTACGCCATGTCTTTATTATTCTTGTGTAGCCACCTTTTTTGTCTGCAAATTTCTTTGCAATTTCATAAATGCTCGCAACACTTTCCTTGTCAAGGCGAGCTGCTAAAATACGTGTGTTGGCCAAATTTTGTTCCTTCGCAAGTGTTATCATTTTCTCAATGCTGGGAGCCAAAACTTTTGCCTTTGCAAGCGTTGTTTCAATCTTTCCGCACTTTAATAATGAAATCATCAAATTACGTAAAACCGCTGCCCTTTGTGAGCTTGGCATGCCTAAAATTTTCTTTCCAGAACCATGTCTCATATACAAATTACTAATTACTCGCCATCAAAAAATTTCTTTGCCTCCGCTTGTAAAGCCTTCATGTCTTTTGGTGGCCATTCAATGTTCATTCCAAACTTTAACTTCATTTGTGAAAGCAACTGCTTCAACTCATTTAATGACTTACGACCAAAGTTTGGCGTTCTCAACATGTCGTTTTCATTACGAACAACCAAATCACCGATGTATTCAATACCATCGCTTTTCAAACAATTCTGTGAACGCACTGACAATTCAAGGTCGTCAATCTTGCGCAACAGATTATAGTTATAACCGCTCTCATCCGTAGCAATCATGTTGCTTGCGACCTCATTATTCTCAACATTAAGATACATCTTTTCTTGAACATCGCTGATTGATGACAAGAAGTTTGACAATATTGACACTGCGACCTTGAAGGCATTTTCAGCACTCACGGCGCCGTTTGTGTCTACATCCAAGACCAATTTATCATAGTCAGTTTGTTTGTCAACACGTGTTTGAGAAATACTGACAGCCACATTCAATACAGGGCTAAAATGCTTGTCAAGCGGGATGCTATCTATGGTTTGCTGTTCTGCTTGATTGACAAAAATGTCTCCAATACCAGCAATCAAGTGCATTTCCAACTCAACTGTTCTGTCTGTCGTAATTTCAAACAAATACAATTTTGGGTTAACAATGCTTGCACCCATTGGCAATTTGATGTCCGATGCATACACTTTTTTAGGGCCCTTGACAGAAAATTTCAAGTTAAAGCTATCCATTTCAGACGCAAAAACAATCCTGCGCAGGTTATAAATTATCTCTGCAACCTCTTCCTTGACACCAGAAATCACTGAATATTCATGTTGTGCATCCGAAATCTTCAATGTGTCAATAGCGATACCCCTAATTGATGACAGCATCGTACGGCGCAAAATGTTTCCGACGGTCACGCCGAAGCCCTTTTGAAGGGGATAAACCGTGAATTTTCCGTGCTTTCCGCTCTCATCCATTTCAACCTGAAACTTCTTTGGAAAAACTATGTTCTTACTGTAAATTTCAATTCCCATATTCAAAAACTATTACACTCTTCTGCGTTTTGGTGGCCTGCAACCATTGTGAACGATTGGAGTTATATCAACAATTGCCGTGACTATCAAACCTGCCGTTTGCAGCGCTTTAACAGCCGACTCGCGGCCTGCACCCGGACCATTCAAGACAACCGAAACTGTTTTCAGTCTGTATTTTTCAATTGCCGCTCTTGCCGCATTGTCGGCCACAACTTGTGCTGCATAAGGAGTGCTTTTCTGTGCGCCTTTGAACTTCATTTTTCCTGACGAAGACCAACTCAAAACGTTGCCACTCTCGTCCGCCACAGACACGATTGTATTGTTGAAACCGGCCGAAACGTAAACCACGCCGATTGAACAGGATTTTAATTGTTTGTTAACCTTTGCCATATTAAACTATTTTACTGCTACCTTCTTATTTGCGATTGGAGCGCTGCGACCCTTCCTCGTCTTTGCATTTGTTTTTGTTCTTTGTCCGTGGACTGGCAAGCGCAAACGGTGCCGCGCTCCTCTATAACATCCGATGGAAATCATCAATTTGATATTCTGACTAATTTGTCCGCGCAAATCACCCTCAACAACAAAGTGCTTGTCAATGTGAATACGCAATTTTTCAACCTCTTCATCGCTCAAATCTTTCATTCTGCGCTCGCAGTCAATGCCAAGATCCTTGCAAATTTTCTTACCAAGCACCCTTCCTATGCCAAACAGATAGGACAAACTCACATACACCTTCTTTTCAATAGGTAAGTTGACACCAGAAATTCTTACTGAACTTGCCATAATTATTTATTCAAAACCACTTCAACACCTGCTTTTTTTAACTTTTCAACCACGCTTGCTGACGCCGAGCAAACGACAATTTTCTTAATTCCTTCAATCTTTTTAAGGTCAATGTCTGAGCCAATCAATCTAACATTCGTCTTCTCGCTGTCCTTTATAACTCCATAGCTAGCCAAAACCTCTGGGTTGATCTCGCTAATTTTACTTCCAACAAAACACACCAAACGCTTCAATGAAACTTCCTTTGCGCCCTCTTTTTTACTGTTAAAACCGCGCATTGGAAGACGGCGATAAATTGGAGTTTGTCCTCCTTCAAAGCCCTTAACTGTGCTTCCTGAGCGCGCCTTATAACCTTTGTGTCCGCGTCCTGCTGTGCGTCCAAAGCCACTTCTTGCGCCTCTTGCAACCCTCTTGCGGTCTTTTGTTGTCTTTGTAAAACTATTCAATTTCATATCAATTACTCCTCAACAGTTGACTCAATTGTTTCACTACCATTGTCTTCTAACTCGGCAATATTAAAATCAAGTTTTTTGTTATTTTTTTTCAAACCTGCATAATATTTTGATGATTTCAGCTTCAAGAGCGCCTTTACGGTTGCATAAGACAGGTTGTAGACATTGGACGAGCCCACACATTTCGCCACCACATCGCGCAATCCTAGACAGTCCAAAATTGTTCTCATGGCACCACCTGCAATAATTCCGCGACCTACTTGAGCTGGTCTGATGACAACTCTGGTGGCTCCGCACTTGGCCTCAACGGCATGTGGAATGGTTTTGTCCTTTGTCAAAACAATTTGGTAAAGATTTTTCTTCGCGTTATTTATGGCCTTTTTGCGCGCTTCGTTAATCTCCAATGCTTTGCCGAGGCCAATACCAAAGCATCCATTTTTGCTACCAATTGCGACCAAAACTGAAAATGAAAAAATTCTTCCTCCTTTTACAACCTTCACGACACGGCCGATTGATAGAACCTTCTCTTCAAACTCTATATTGTAGAATTTTTTGTTGACTACTTTTGAACTTACTAACATAAAATCAATTCAAATTACCATAAAAACTGTCTGCCACTGACTTAACAACACCGTGGAAAATCTTTTCAGCACGGTTAAAAGAAATTTTTGTTATCTTTTTCTCTTTACATTTGTCGGCCAAAATCTTGCCCAACTCTTCTGCTTTTTTGATGTTCCTGCAGTTCTTTGCTCCATCACGCAACGCCAATGTTGACGCACCGAGCAACGTATTTCCGCTTTTCAAGTCAACGACCTGTGCGTAGACATTCTTGTTACTGCAAAACAAAAGCACTTCATACTGGCATCCGTATCCAAACTTGGCCCGTATTTTCTTGATGGCACTCGCCCTTTTTTGTCTTCTATACTCACGCATAACTATTTCTTTTTACCTTCCTTCCTCAATATTTTTTCATTGTTCAAGAAAATGCCTTTTCCTTTGTAAGGTTCTGGCTTTTTGATGTCTCTAACAGAGCGCGCAAACTGCATGACCTTGCCGCGATTGTGCCCTTTGATTGTTATCTCTGTGTCATTTGCTACCGTGACTGTCAATCCTTCTGGAATTGCAAAAATCACATCATGGCTCAATCCAACATATGTCCTCAAAAACTTGCCGTTCACACTTGCTTTAAAACCAACTCCAATCATTTTCAAGTTTGCTGTGTAGCCATTTTTCAAATCATCCATTGCGTTCTTCACAAGCACATAAATAGTAGCCAACGCGCCTTTGTCCTCGTCCTCCAATGACTTGAAAGCTAACCCGTTTGTCGTGTCAATCGCAACTCTATTATTCAAATTTATAGCAATAGAGCCGTTTGAGTTTGATACGATAAAATTATCCCCCTCTGTCGTAAAGCTCATGCCATCAACAACCGGCAACTGTTTTTTTACCATCCTTGACATATTAGAATATTTCACACAACACTTCACCGCCAACCCCAAGTTCAACCGCCTCTTTAACTGGAATTACACCCTTTGATGTTGATACAATCGTTAAAGCAAATGGATTGTAGCTCAATATTTTCTTCATTTTGTCTTTGTCCGCGTATTGACGACATCCTGGTTTTGACACCAATTTAAAGCTGTTAATCGTTTTTCTGCCAGCAATAATCTGCAACAAAACCTCTATATTTTTCTTGCCTTCGTTTTCAACAATTTTAAATTCCTTTACGTATCCAGCGTTCTCCATGACTTTCAAAACGTCTTCGCAAAGCCCATTATATTCAACCACGACTGGCTTCTCGTAGAAGAACTTTTTGTTGTGAATTGCAGACAGCATGTTTCCTAATAAATATTTCCCTGACATATTAATTCTTTTTTACACCAGCTATAAAACCAAATGATGCGTAATGACGCAATGCCGCGCGGCAAAGTCCAACACCACCGCGATATCCACGAGGGCGACCTGTAATTGCGCAACGATTTCTGTATTTTATGTATGACGAACCTTGTGTTTTGTCCAAAATTTTCATCAATTTGAACTTTGATTCAATATCCAACTCGTCTGAAAGAAGAAGGGTTGCAAAATTTCTTCTCTTTTCTTTCCTCAACTCAATCGCTTTTCTGCGTCTTTCATTTTTGTTTATCATGCTTTTTTTTGCCATATTTACTTTATTGGAAACTCAAAACCTCTTAATAATTCACACGCTTGATCCTGTGTTTTTGCATTCTCAATAGTGAACATAATATTTAAACCGCGATTTTTCACAATGGTATCATAACTCAATTCTGTAAAAATCAAGTGGTCTTTTATACCAAATGCAAAATTGTTGTGCTTGTCAAATGACTTTCTTGAAAAGCCCTTGAAGTCGTGAATTCTTGGCAGCGACAAGTAAATCAATCTTTCTAAAAATTCGTACATTGTTTTTCCTCTCAATGTGACAAATGTTCCAACGTTCTGACCTTCCTTCAAGTTAAATCCTGCGATTGCTCTTTTTGACTTACGATAACATGGTTTGCGACCAGTAATCAAGGCAATTTCATTCATTGTTCCTTCAAAAAATTTCTTGTCATTTCCGTCTTTTCCGAAGCCAGCACTGACGACTATCTTGCTAATTTTTGGAACGCAATGTGGATTTTTAATGCCAAATTTATTCTTCAAATCAGCAACAATTTTTGTTTTGTATAACTCTTCAAAATATCCCATACTTAACTTTTCTTAACACTTTTCTTTGCAACTTTTTTAGCTCCTGCTTTCAAAATTCTTACTTTTGAAATTGCAATTGGCTTTTCACGTTTCAAGAAATTTTCATTGTTGTTGTGCTGCGGTTTTACGGCCCTCTTCACAATGTTAACACCCTCAACGACAACCGCTCCAATTTTTGGAAACACAAATTTCACAGCTCCTTTCTTGCCTTTGTGATTACCAGAAATAATCACAACTTCGTCGCCTTTTTTAACTTTAACCTTTGAATAATTCATTATCTTTCTCATATTACAAAACCTCAGAAGCTAACGATGCTATTTTTGGAAAATCTTTCTTTATCTCTCTTGCAACGGCGCCCAAAACACGAGTTGAAATTGGCTCCATTGTCTTGTTGTCAATCAACACAACTGCATTGTCACCGAATGAAACGTATGAACCATCGCTTCTTTTTATTTTGCCTTTTGTCCTGACAATCACAGCATAGTGTTTGTCTCCTTTCTTTATTTTTGAATTTGGTTTCACCTTTTGCACCGCAACCATGACGACATCACCAATTCCAGCTGTGCGCTTACCTGTGCTCTTGTTTATTCCAAAGCATTTCACGAGCTCCGCATCAGAATTACAAGTAACATTCAGAACTGTTCCCATTATAATCATATCACTACTTAATTACTTTAACGACAACGTGTTTTTTTATTTTTGAGTAAGGCCTTGAGCTCTCAATCATAACCTTGCTGTCAACCGCAACTTGCAACTCATTGACGTGGCACATGTAATACTTTTTCTTCTTCAAAACCTTGTTGTAAAGTGGGTGCCTTTTCGTCTCTATCACCAAAACCTTCACGGTGCGAGCATCAATTATTTTTACAATTTTTGCCTCCATCATACGCTTTTCTTATTTAATTCCGTCAACACTCTCGCCTTTTCTCTCCTTGCTTTTCTTATTTTTGAAACGTCTTTCAATGCACCTGAATTCTTCTGCATTATGAGGACAACAACCTCATTTTTCAGGTCAAAACTCTTCTTTTTCAAATCAGCAACAGACATTTCACTGTACACACTTTTTGTCATATTTTAATTGTCAACTATAAATACGAAAACTTTCTTTTTATCATAAAGCAAGGCACTGGCAACTTGAACTTGGCCTTTGTCAATGCCTCCAAAGCGACAGCCTCAGACACATTGTCAACCTCTATAATCACTGTTCCTTTTCTTATTGGCGCGATCCATTCTTCAACACCGCTTTTACCACCTCCCATACGTGTTCCGACTGGTTTTTTTGTGACAGGCAACTGTGGAAAAACTCTCATATAGAGCGCACCTTGTCTGTTCATTGAACGGCTAACCACCTTACGAATTGCCTCAATTTCCTTGCCTGTTAACTTAATATTTTCTCCGACAACAAGACCGTATGAGCCGTATGACACTTGATTACAAACTTGTGCTGTGCCAGAAACGCGGATTTTTTGAAACTTCGCAAATTTCGTTTTTTTAGGTTGCATATATTATCTTTTTGTACAAATCCAAACTCTTATTCCTATAACACCGTATGTCGTTTTTGCGTCATAGTGTGCATAGTCAATATCCGCTCTCAACGTGTGAAGTGGTGTCACCCCGTCCTTGAACTTTTCTGTTCTTGCTATTTCAGCGCCGTTCAACCTTCCCGCACAACTGACTTTAATACCAATTGCGCCTGACTTCATAACCATATCCATCGCACTTTTCACAGCCCTTTTGAATGACTGCCTGTTTTCAATCCTGTCAGCAATCAGGCGTGCAACAATGTTTGCATCTAAATTTGCGTGTTTAATTTCTTTCACGTCAACAGAGATCTTATTCTCAGTCAACATGTTTTTCAAGCTCTTCTCAATTTGCTCTATGTTTTCGCCTTTCTTACCAATAACCAAACTGATTTTTCCTGACTGCAAAACGATCTTCACTGGCTTATTTTTTTGCCTCTCAATGTTGACTTTACCAACTGAATATTTGCTTGCATTTTTGCGGAAAAAATTTTGCACTTTCAAGTCATCTGCAACGTTTTGAACGTATTCTTTTCTGGTTTTCACACACCAGTTAGACGCCCACGTCCTCTTATTTCCATTGCAAACTCTAAAACCAATAGGATTTACTTTTTGTCCCATAACTATTTTACTTTTTTAACGACTTTTTTATTGTCAACAACATTTTTCTGCTCTTCAAGGACAATCCTTAAATTAGAAAATCTCTTTTCAATACGTGTTCCGCGGCCACGTCCTCTTGGCATTGAACGCTTCAACACAAAAGATTTACCAACATCCACGCGTGCGATAACCAAATTGTCGCCCGAAATTTTAAAATTATTACGTGCATTTGCAACGCATGAAGCGAGCAATTTTCTTACGATAACCGCAATTCTTTTTTCACAAAAAGCCAACTGCGCGTCCGCCTCTTGAACGCTCAAATTCCTTATCAAACCTGCAACCAAGTTTAACTTATAAAAGCTACCTTTTATGTATTTCAATGATGCTTCTACCTGTCTCATAATCATTTCCCACCACGCTTTTGAACTGAATGTTTAGGCAATTTGCGCGTCATTGCAAACTCGCCAAGTTTTCTTCCTACCATATTTTCAACCACTGAAACAGGCATGAAGCCCTTTCCGTTGTAGACCAAAAACACGCATCCAACAAACTCTGGATATATTGTTGACCTGCGTGACCATGTCTTTATCTGCCTCTTGCGCAACTCGTTGTCGCGAACTTTTTTCAACAAGCTCCATGATACGTAAGGTAATTTTTTTGCCGATCTTGCCATATTACTTCTTCCTCCTTGAAACTATAAACTTATTTGTGAACTTATTTTTGCGGGTTTTGAGACCTCTTGTGTACTTACCCCAAGGTGTCTTTGGTAATCCACCGCGAGTTCTACCACCGAGTGGGTGATCTACTGGGTTCATACATTCACCGCGTGTGTGAGGTCTGAAACCAGCCCAGCGTCTGCGGCCTGCCTTGCCTTTTTTTGTATTCTGATATTGAATATTTGAAACAATGCCGACCGTTGCAATGCATTCTGCTGGGACTAATCTTGTCTCACCAGATGTCAACTTCAACACCGCCATGCCATTTTCTTTACCAGCAAGTTTTATGAATGAACCGGCTGAACGAGCCATCTTGGCGCCGCATCCAGGTTTCAATTCCACACAGCAAACATTAACACCAATAGGTATTTCCGACAATGGCAATGACACGCCTGGCTTGATTGATACGCTTTCTGCTGACTTTGAACTCACTACTGTGTCACCAACTTTCAAGCCATCAACTGCAATTGTGTACTCTTTTTGTCCGTTGTCATACTGCAACAAAGCAATTTCAGCATTGCGGTTTGGGTCATATTCCAGTGATACAACCTTTGCTTTGACATCAAAAATTGTCTTTTTGAAAGCTATAATTCTATACTTTTGCTTATTTCCAGCGCCACGGCAACGAACTGTAATATGCCCTTTTGCGTTTCTCCCACCAGATGATTTTTTGCAGCACACCAATTCTTTGCAAGGTTTGTTTTTTCTGCTCGTGCTACGCAATATGATAGTGCCTCTCAATGAAGGACTGGCCGGCTTGTTAACTTTTAACTCTCCCATATTATTTTGCTTCAACTTTCTCACCAAAATCTATTTTCATGCCATTTGCAACAAGCACATAGGCCTTTTTGTATTGCGACATCCTGCCAGCATTTCCGCGGAATGACTTGTTCTTTACTGGACAATTTGTCGTCCTCACATTAACAACTTTCACACCGAAAACTGTCTCAACATCCTTCTTTATTTCATCCTTGTTTGCAGTCCTTGAAACAAGAAAAGTATATCTATTTCCTTCAAGCAACTTGTGTGTCTTTTCAGTATCCAACTGTTTAATTATTGTCGCCTTCATAATCTACATATAATACTTTTGATAGTGTGTCCACTGCATTGACGTCAATCAACACTGCATTTGCATAGGCCAAGTCGCTCGCTGTCAACATGTTTTGACTGACAAATTTTACACCTTGCAAATTCCTAACAGCCAACAAGCTGTTCGCATCAACTCCTCCGTTGTGGATGATAACAACCGACTTTGGGCTGAATTTTGACAATATCTTCTTTGCCTCTTTTGTCCTGCAAGAGCTGAAATGTGCTTTGTCAATTACAAAGCCGAAGCCGTTTGCGAATGCATTTGACAACAACATTGACTTCGCCAGAATTGCCTCACCCTTTGGAATTTTTACAAATCCTTGCATTGCGCGAGGGCCAAAAGCTATACCACCGCCACGCATCTGAGCTGAGCGCATGGAACCTTGACGAGCATTTCCCGTGTGCTTTTGTTTGAAAGGTTTCTTTGTTGTTCCTGAAACCTCGGAAATGTTTTTTGTTTTGTTCGTAGGCACATAGCTTGCACTTTTCATGCGTGCAAAATACATACTCATAAACTTGTTGTCGTATGGCAAACCGAAGACCTCTTCGCGAAGGTCAACCTCTTTATTCAACTCACTGCCATTTTCAAGAGAAAATACTTTAACCTTCACAAATCAAACCATTAACCATCTTGTTATTATCTACGTTCTTTTTGAGTGCATTTGTAATATACACAACGGTGTTTTCCTTGCCAGGAATGCTACCGCGAACTGCGATTATATTTGTATCTTTGTCAACTGCACAAACAATTAAATTCTGTACACAAATATTCTTATCTCCCATGTGGCCGGCCATTTTCTTACCTTTGAAAACACGACCTGGCAATGTTCTATTTCCTGTTGAACCGAGAGAACGGTGCGACAATGAGTGTCCGTGTGATGCCGGCATACCGCCAAAACCATATCTCTTCATGACACCTTGGAAGCCCTTTCCGATTGAGTGTGAACGGACATCAACGAACGCATTTAATAAATAATCACCAACGGACATTTCTGTTCCATTGGCAAATTTAACTTCGTCCTTAAATGAAAACTCACAAACATCGCTGTGCGGTTTGATGTTCTTGCGAGCCAATTCAGAGCGCTGTGGCTTGTTAATTTTACTCTCTTTTATAATCTCATTTCCAGCGAGCACAAGGCCGTATTTATTGTCATATTTTCTTGTCTCAACAACCACGTTAGGCAACACTTTAACGAGCGTGACAGGTACAATTTTATGCCCATCAAACATATTCGTCATGCCTAACTTTTTACCAATCAATGCAATTTTTGACATCAAGCAGTGGTTTAAATGACAAAAATAATTGTCAAGGATTATTTTTAATTTTGTTTTATTTGTGTGAAAAAATGGGGTGGGAGTGATGGTAGGTGTGGTGGCGCGGAGCTGGTTTTTTCTCCGAGCGGGGTCGAGCGTGAGCGAGAGCGGATAGAGCGAGGAGGTGAAAAACCGCGAGGGCGAGGCACCGGGCACCACACCGCCAAAGATAGCTATTTTAGCGGTCTCTCCTTGTAATATTCTCTGTCCTCATTATTCGTTTCGGCCGACCATTGTAAGAAATAATTCACATATGCAGTGCGAACGTCACCTTCAAGTTTTTTGTCCGTATGACTGGTTGCAATGAAATCACTTTCCTGCTCCACGACCACTTCTTTTGCCTGTTTGCGCTTGACGTAAGGATCTAAATATGCTACCATGTAGTCAGGATATGCCACAACTTTGTGCTCCTCTTTGAGATATTGCATCTCTCTGACATTTCCTTCAATAGGGCGTTGCATGGCGGTTCCGGTTTCCATTTTTCTCAAAAGTTCGCCGCTTGGAATGTTGAATTGCTCGTCTTTCAATCGCTTTTCAAGGTCATCGGCGTCCACTGCGAGCAGCTTTGTATAGTCCTTCATGTAGGCGTTTGAGACATTATATTTATCTTTGTGATATGTTTTTGCGCTGGCATAATATTTTTTGTAATCTAAATCACTTTTCTTTTTCAGAAATTCCAAGTTCTCTTCTGGATATACAGTTTCAGCATCTGCATAGACACTTGAACCAATTTTTGCACCATCAACAGGATTTGAACCTCTATTGGCGTAGTGGTTAACTACAAGTCCGTTGCAGCCGCTCAATAAGAGAGCACAAAACAGATATGTAAAACATCTAAATTTTAACATGCATGCGCAATTGATTATATTTAAAACAGAAAAAAAATCAAATTGATTTATTGGTGTTGCGCCGCCCGAGGCCACGCCCTCGCCGTTTGGCACCGCTACGCTCCC
>CAMNMI010000011.1 GCA_946544555.1 uncultured Rickettsiales bacterium | reverse complement strand
TGATGTATGACACACAAGGGCCAGAGATAAGGACAAGGATTATTGATGGAGGAAAAGCAAATGCTGCATATCAAATAAAAATAGGAGATAAAATAATTGTCCATACAAATCTGGATGACAAAGAAATTGTCTTCAAGAAAGACCCGGCGCGCGTGAAATTTGTCGGCAAAACAATCCATATTGGAGTTAACTATGATAAATTCATTGATGATGTCAAAGTTGATAGATATCTAACAATAGAAGCGCGTTTGATTGATGCAAAAGTTGTTGCAATAGATAAAGATAAGGGTACGGTTGAATTGTTGATAACAAAAGTAAATACTGACAATGGAGAATATAAATTAACCGATCGAAGACATATTAATCTTTATGGCGCGCCTGTAAGTCAACCAACTCTTACCGAAGCCGACAAGGAATACATTAAAATGTTTGTCAGGGAAGGCGGAAAATATATTGCAGCGTCATTTGTGAGAAGCGAAGATGATATTCATGATTTGCATGCGCTTATAAAGCAAGCATTTATTGAAGGAGGGGCAACAGAGGAGGAAGCGAATAACAAGGTATTAGAAGTTAGTATTATTGCTAAGTTTGAGACAAGACAAGGGCTTGAAAATATTTATTCAATTATGAATTTGGCCGATGGTGCAATGATTGCGAGGGGCGATTTGTCAAGTGAAATACCAGCAGAGGATGTTCCTTATGTAAAAGAGTTAATTTCTGATGTTTGTACACAAGACGGTAATAAACTTTGTATTCTTGCAACGGATGTATTAGAAAGTTTGACAAGACAAGAAGTGGTATCAAAGAATGATATTGATACAATTGTTAGCTCGTTAAAAGTTGGTGTCAATGGTTTGATGCTGTCAAATGAAACAACTCAGACAAAAAATCCAGTTAAAATTATCAAGGAGTTAAAAAAACATGCAGATATTTATCAAAGAAGGTCTATTTTTGATTATTATGAAAAAGTATTTGACGAAGTACAGAAGTATTTATCATACCAGCAAGAGCAAACTGGTATAGAAAAGGATTTCTATGGATTTAATATAACCAAGGGTATGGACGAGCAAGTTTTTGATATGATGAGAAGTGCATTTGGTGATGATGGAAATGCATACAAAATTGACAAGATAAAACATGTTTTGTATTTAAATCCATATAAAGTTGTTGAGCACGTAGACGAAGATATTGCATTGGGCCACGAACACAAGTTAGAACAACATGACGCGGCCTATATGAATGCAATTTTCTCGCGGATGGGCGCGAATGAATACAAGCTACATCATCTGATTTTTGACAGCGTTGAACCAACTGTCCACATTGCGTACTTTGATAAGTATAAAGGTCTGTTTCCAAAGCCAGAGCCCGTTGAAGAGAAGGTAGAGAAAGAGGAAGAGCCTGCTGAGGAAAAAGTAGATGAGAAAGTTGAAGAGAAAGTTAATAAAAATGTTCCTACCGAAGAGGAAGCGGCCGCAGAAGTAGAGAAGGAGGTTAAGGAAGATGGGAAAATAGAGTAATGGTTGCGCGGGCGGAGCGGGTTTATCCATAGGATAAACCGCGAGGGCGTGGCCGCGGGCGCGCAACATTAAAAAAGAGAACAATAGTACAATTATGAAGATAACTTTATTCACCTGCTTTCCTGAATATTTTGGTGGGACATTCTGTTCGCTCCTCAACAAAGCCAAAGAAAAAGGACTGCTGAAAGTGAATGTGGTTGACATCAAAAAATATGGAGTAGGGCATTACAGCAAGGTTGATGACCGTCCAGCAGGTGGTGGCAGTGGGCTAATCATGAGGCCAGATGTTATTGAAAATGCACTGACGGATAATATCAACGTAGACGAATTTAATCAACCAGATGGCAAGAAAGGACTGTTTATTATGTCTCCAAGGGGCGAGAAGTTCTGTCAGAAAATAGCGCAGGACATTTCTAAACTGGATGAAATGGCGATTTTGTGTAATAGATATGAGGGTGTGGACCAGCGGGCGATTGAGTATTTCCGCATGCAACAGATTTGTGTTGGTGAGTATATCCTCATGGGCGGTGAGACTGCGGCCATGGCAGTGATTGAGGCATCTTGTCGGCTTGTGCGCGGTGTGCTTGGCAATCCAGAAAGTATCCAGAATGAGACATTTTCTGGGGCATACAATGATAACATTGAATGTGACCAATATACTCAACCACGTGTATGGCATGGCATTGGTACACCAGAAGTACTGCTGTCAGGTAACCATCATAAGGTTGCAGAGTGGAGAGGTGAGAAGAAGAATAAGGATAAAAAATATGCAAAAAATTGAAAATATAGTTGAAGATTATTTTTTTATCAACTTATGATTGAATGAGGGCTGTTTTTTCTTCATAGAGATGATTTTAAAACTACTGGTAGGTCAAGGTCTCACTCGGTCTATCTTTTTTTGTTATAGAAAGGCAGATAAATATCGCTATGTTAAATAAGGTATTGTTATTTCTATTTCTATACCAAAGATATTGTTATCACAATTAGCGTGTTGTGCTTTGCATTGTGCAACAAAAATAAGCCAATTTACAATGACAAACTAATATCCTGCAAAACCAATTTGTTCAAGGTTGCTAAAATTTTCGTCAGTTTCCAAGTCTTTTGGTTCTTCAATGTCTTCTAAAACATCAATACTTACATCGTTAAAAATATGGTTTGCAATTGTTTTGACAATATTCTCGCGTGCATCTGCTTCTCCCTGTGTTTCTGTGGTTATTAATAGTGGGTTGGAGGCAAAGTTGTTTTTTTCAACCGATTGTCCTTGTGCTGCAACTTTTAGATGCTCTGACAACCTGAGAACATCCGAGCTATATGACTTTGTGTAGTCCTTGCGCAACTGGACATTACGTTTATACTCACGTGTTCTTGATAGTGCAATATATGTATTTTTACGACCTGTATAGATTGAATTTTCCAATATTGATGGATTGTTTATGATATTATTAATTTCATTAAATTTTGCATTATCATATCTAAACAAATAATATTTGGCTGTTGTCACGATAGAGTTTTGCAGTTGAATGCCTGATACTGTTTGTAGTGAATTTTTTGTCGTGTAAAGTGTAATGTATAATATGTAATCGCAGTTTGGCAGTTTGTGCTCACCGAGGTTTTCTGTCAGCGTGTTGTAGAAAATGCGACTTTCATTATCCTCAATTCTCATGACTGTGCAAATTTTTTTCTGGTTGGTATAGCTTTGCTCGCCGAGTTGCGGTTTTATTCCTTGGCATGCTGACACAATCAAAGCCAGACAAATAGGTAGAATTCTTGATAGCATGCAGGATTATATTAAACTAACTTGCGAGCGACAGGTTAATCTCTTCAAGTTTTTTCTTCAATGTAATAACATCTGCAATGGTTGTACCAGAGCCATTAGCAATGCGGTTCATGCGCTCTATTCCTAAACATGCTGGTGTTTTGCGTTCATAAATCGTCATTGCATTGATAATTGCTATCCATTTTTTTATCATGTTATACGTTTCTGCACCAATTTTGACATTGAAGAATGATCTTGTGTGAGGTAATACTGACAGAACCTTATCAAGCTTGCCGAAGTTAATTAGTTGTGTGAGTTGTGTTTTTAAATCATTATAATCTAATGCTTGATTTTTTGACTTATTGATTATGGCTAAAATCTCTTCCTGATTACTTGCATGGAAACTTTCAATAAGACGCCGCAATCCGCCGTCTGAGAATAGGGCATTTCCGATTGTGTACTGATTAAATGGTGTGATGTCGTTAATCTTTTCACCGTATGTGATGTAATAAATTGGCTTATCGCTGGCAGTTCTGACCGAGAAAAATACGCCACCTTTTTGATCTGATTCTGTTTTTGTGATCACAAATCCAGTTGGTTTGGTTAATTCTGTAAATTTTCTAATTAAATCTATTGCATACTGGCCGAAAGTGCCGTCCAGAACAAGCAGGCGTTCATCAAAACGTATTGTTTTCATGATTTTATTCAGCTGCACCGCACCTTCTCGGTTGTCTGGGCTAATTCCTGCCGTGTCAACCAACAAGACATCTACAAGGCGATATTGAACTATATTTGCGGCACGCTCAAGGTTTTTTTTAAAACTATTATCATCCAACTGAACGAATTCAATTTTATTATTAGCACATAAAACTCTTAATTGTTCCTGTGCCGCTGGCCTTGTTTTATCAAACGACAGGCACATTACACTCTTGCCATAATCTCTCTGTATCAAGTTTGCAAGCTTTGCAATGAACGATGTTTTACCAACACCATTTGTTCCGCACACTGCTATTGCAGTGATATCATTGTCCTTTAAAGTTATTCCCTTTGTGCGATAATCAAATGTATTATCTAAATATGATTTAATCAAACCACCTACAACGGCTGCTTTATCTATCTTCTTTGAGCGCAAGGTTGGCAGTTTTGCTTTGAGATTTTCAGTCAATGCTTCAACATATTCATATGGAACATCTGCACCTAAAAATGTCTCGTGTATTTCAGAAACCAGCTCGTTGATTTCTCTTCTTGTAAAAGCACTATTTTGGAATCCTGACAAAATAGCGTTTAATTTGTTGAAAGTACCTTCTAACACAACTTAACGCAATAATGTTCCACGACTTATTATAAATGTCAAGTGGTGTTTTGCTTGGTTGCGTTGCCAGAGTTATATCATTACGGTTTTACCACATTGTGCAACTCGTCATTGCTTTTAGCCATCTATCCTCTTGAAAAAAAAATTAGAAACCAGCGATGGTTGTTTGGTTGCTACAAAAATGTAAAATACTCACTTACTGATGACCAGTTGGAACACATAATTACCCATATTTATAATAACCCCTTGACAATAAAAATCTCGCTTCCAAAGAGGCACTGTAAATTAGTTTAGTGAATGCCAACGATTAACCAATTAGTAAAGTTTGGGCGCAAAAAAACAGAATACAAATCAATGAGCCCAGCGCTGAAGAGAAACCCACAATTACGTGCAGTTTGCTTGAAGGTCTACACCACAACACCAAAAAAACCTAATTCAGCTTTACGTAAGGTTGCGCGTGTTAGATTGACAAACGGCACCGAAGTCATTGCATATATTGCAGGTGAGGGACACAATTTGCAGGAGCACAGTGTTGTATTGGTAAAAGGTGGACGTGTTCGCGACTTGCCTGGTGTTAGATACCACATTGTCCGTGGAGCTTTGGACTGCCAAGGTGTTGCAAACAGGAAGCAAGCTCGTTCTATTTATGGTATGAAAAGACCAAAAGAGGCCAAGAAATAATTTAGTTTATGTCAAGATGTAAAAAAAGAAATCCAAGAAAGGTTTTACCTGATTCACGCTACAAGAGTGAGTTGATTACGCGCTTCATCAATGCTGTCATGCAAGATGGCAAAAAAGAGGTTGCCGAAAAGATTGTCTACGGTGCTTTGGAACAAGCCAAGAACAAATTGATTGAGAAATATGGCACAGTCGCAGAAGGTTTTGAGGCAGTGATTATGCTTGTTGGGCCAACAATTCAAACAAAAACATGCCGTGTCGGAGGTTCAAACTATCAAGTTCCAGTTGAATTGCCTGCTTACAAGAGGATTTTCATGGGAATGAAGTTGCTCAAAAAAGCAGCTGGAAAAAAGAAGGGAATAAACATGGACAAGGCCTTGGCCCAGGAAATCATGGATGCCATGGAGGAAAAAGGTGAGGCATACAAGGAAAAAATAACAATACAAAAGATGGCTGCTGCTAACAAAGCATACGCTCATCTTGCGTAATTTTTTGTTATATGTTGAGCGCTTGGCAAATTTTTGTCATCATTGCAGTTGTTCTGATCCTGTTTGGAGCTGGTCGCATTCCTCGTATCATGAAGGACATTGGCTCTGGCATGAGGGCTTTCAAAGAGGGGCTGGAAGGTGATAAGGAGGACAAAAAGAAGAAGCGTATTTCAAAAAAGGAAGAATAATTTATTTGTTGGTTTATGACAAGTTTGAATGTTAAACCTGTTTTTGCAACAATCGCGTTTTGCGCCTTGGCGGTCGTATTATCAGCATGCCACGGTAGAGAAATTTACGAAGAAACTCGCACAGTTGAATACGGCGATGGCGGAGGCACAATTTACAGAACGGAGCCAGTAACCACAGTGTATAGAGAGCAACCAGTGAGCGTAGTGACAACAACATCTGATTACGGTAATTGTGGATGCGCTGGAAATGGCACAATGTCGCAGAGAGATATTTTGTCAGAAATCCAGAGGCTCAACAACAAAGTGGATAAAATCTACAATGAGGTCAAAACTCTTGGCTACGAATAGTTATGTTGCCTGAAATCAAGCCAGAGGAAAAGGCATATATTGAAGGCATTTTTGGCAAGCAAACCGAGAATTTTTTGGAACAGATAAGGACATTTTTAAGTCTCCTTCTGGAAGAAAATGAGCGGCATAATCTCATCGGCGAGAACACAGTTGCATCCATTTGGCAGCGGCACATTTTAGACAGCTTGCAGTTGACAAACTACCTAACAAAGAGCACCAGTGAAGTTGTCATTGACCTTGGTAGCGGTGGAGGTTTTCCGTCAATTCCGCTAGCTATTGCAATGAAGATGTTGGGCGTAAAAAAGCACTTCATTTTGGTGGAAAAATCTCCCGTGAAGGCCACTTTTTTACGAAATACACTTGCCAAGTTGCAACTTGATGGAGAGGTTTTTAATGGTGTTATAGATAAGAATAATTTTCAAACACTGGCAGGAGAAAAAAAAGCAATGATAACTTCGCGCGCATTCAAAAGTGTGGCCGAAATTTTGGCAATTACCCCAGATTTTGTTGAGGAAATTGTGCTCCTCAAAGGTGAAAAATGGGTGGAAGAAATTGAAGAGGCACAAAACAAGAACCTGCTTGGTGATTGGCAGTTTGAAACCATGGTTAGTATTACTGGGGTGGGTATGGTTCTATGGATGTATAGATGAAATTCCCCTTGCATATTATAATTTTTGTAGGAGCGGTAGCTGTTATTTGGTCCACATGGGATTTTTTGGTGGTAAAAAGCAGACAATTGATGGCGCTGAGGAAATGCAGAATTGGTATAATGAGCGCTATTCTGCTGTGGCAATACAACGAAATTTTCTCATGTTTTTCACGATTTTGATATTGATTGCGCTGCTTGTATGCCTTATCATTGTCAAAAAATTGCAAGAAGGAAAAGCATCAGCACCATTTTTGATTGAATATGACAAAAACACTGGCTTCATGACTATTGTTGAGAGTCAAGGGAAGAAAGAATATACCGCACAGGAAGCAGTTAAGGAGGCCATGTTAATGCAATATCTTGACCATCGTGAAGCACCGCGTCTATCAACAATAGAGGATGACATCAACTATGTTCGTGTGATGACATCTGGTAGGATTTATAATTCATACACACAGGATGCAGCAAATAAATTGGTAGAGCTTCGTAATGCGGGGCAGATTTCAAGATATTCTATTGAAGTAAAAAGCATGCAATACATGGCAGACAATAGGGTAAAAATGAGAATAACACGAACGCTTGAAGGTGATGGAGTTGTGGTAAAATCTGAGGACTTTGACCTTACTGTTACATTCGGGTTTGCCAGCTTTGAAATGACACTGGATGATATGCGTATTAACCCTCTTGGCTTTCAGGTTACTGCATATAAACTTACACCAGTTGTAGAAAAAAAATCTGCACTTGTTCAAGAAATAGAACGCGATGAAGAGGCAGAAAGAAAGAAGCAAGAACTTGCAGAGCGAGCCAAAAGTGCATATGCAGAAGAGGTTGAACGATTGAGAAAAATAGAAGAAGAAAAGCGTGCAGAAGCAGAAGCGGCACGTTTAGCCGCAGAAGAAGCAAATGGTACAGTGCAAGCAACGGGAACAACCCAAATATCAGCTACACAGGCGACAAATACAGCAACAGGAACAGTGAATAAACCACAGTAATATGATTGGTTGCATGAAAAAATACTGGTTTGTTTTGATGTGTGCAGTGGCGATGTTTTGTGTAAAAAACAGCAACTCACTGGCGGAAATTCTCAATAGAAACACACCGATGCCAAGCGACACAAGGATAAAGACATATGTGTATAATCCAAATGAAATCTATCAAATTAAGTTCATGACGAATTACCAATCTATCATTGAACTTCAACAGGGAGAAGATGTAAGAATTATCACATTCGGTAATCCTGCTGGATGGAGCACTCCGCGTCTGATAGATAACCAGCTTTTTATGAAAGCCGTTGAGCCGGGCGTCAAGACTAATATGATAATCATCACAGATAGGCGCAAATATTTCTTTGAAATCATGTCAAGTGATGAGGACAGTGACAGCGTCAGTGATGCGCAGATTACGCAGTATTTGCAGTTTTTCTATCCAGATTTGAAGAGCATTGACATTCCTCCGAAGACCGCGCAAGCAGCCAAAGTGACGCTCAATGAAAATGCTATGGCCTTGGCAACTGGACGCGCAATTCAACAATACGAAAAGCGCGACACCGATATGGTTGCAAATGTGGGTGAGATAAATACGAAATATACCTACTCAGGCGATGGAAAGGGCATTACACCGGTCATGGCATTTGATAATGGCAAGAAGACATTTTTCAGGTTTGCAAACAACAATGCGGTGATACCAGTCATCAGCAGTATAGACCATATGGGCAAGGAAACTCCAATCAGAACACGCATCAGTGGAGAATATGTCTATGTTGACACAGTTGAGGACAAATTTACTTTACGTAAAGGTCCAGAACTGGTCTGCGTATTCAACGAAGAAAAAGGCTCATCGGGCAACCGTAAAGTTATAGCACAGGCAGATTGAAATCATGGAAGAAGATAACAAAAAGGAAAAACCTGAAATTAAGGACTTTGAAGTAGAAAATGCGCTAAACAATGATAACGAGAATTATCAAATCCAATATGAAGAGCCTCCAGCAATATCTGGCACAATCCAGATGCTACCGCTCTCCACTCAACAGGATAATACAGAACAAAAAGATAATACGCGAGTAAAAACTTCGCAATCAGACGAAAAACCTAAACCACCGGTCAGAAAGACAAATTACGAGCAACTTGTTGAGGATATAAAGGCGCGCGGAATTAGTTCGGTCATAGAGAGGTTTTGTCATTTGCAGAATGCCGGGGCAGGTAGAAGAAAGGCAAGATGTCCATTCCATCATGAGAAGACGCCATCATTTTATGTTGATGAGCGCAATGGTTTTTATCACTGCTTTGGTTGTGGCGAGAGCGGAGATGTCTTCAAGTTTGTGGAGAAGATAAGGAGTTGTGATTTTCTGCAATCTGTTGACTATTTGTGCGACTTTTTTGGCATTGACAAGAGCAAATACGTCACACAGGATGAGGGGAGTGTCAAACAGCAAGCATCGTTCTATAAGACAATGTCGGTGATTGCGGACTTCTACGAACAAGAGCTCAAACAAAACCCAGATGCAAGCTTGTATGTCAGTGGGGTGCGTGGGCTGACTGATGAGACAGTTAAGAAATACAAAATTGGGCTGGCAAACAATGATTTGGCGGCGCTGCAAACCTATTGTGAGGCACATGGCATTGGCGAGGCAGAATTGCTTGATAGTGGCGTTGTGCGTAAAAGTGAGAAGGACGATGAGAAATATCTCTTTTTCCGCGACAGGATAATGATACCAATTACCAACCCAAGTGGGAAAATTGTGGCATTTGGGGGAAGGATTTACAAAGCGGCAGACGAGGCCAACAAGGTGGCTAAATATCTTAACTCATCGGAGAATTTTTACTTCAAAAAGGGGCGGATTTTGTTTAATCTGTATAACGCCAAGCAAGCGCTCACTGCGGACAAACAATTTATCATTGTTGAGGGTTACATGGATGTCATTGCGCTGGCACAGGCGGGGATAAATACTGGCATTGCGCCGCTGGGGACGAGCATCACGGACGAGCATTTGAAGTTGATTGTGAGCTACTGCAAACAGCCAATTTTCGTATTTGATAACGACAATGCAGGGCACAAGGCCTCTCTGCGAGCATGCGAGATGATGTTTCCCATACTGCGTAGCGGGATAATTCCTCGTTTCTGCATGCTGGAAGGAGCGAAGGACTGCGATGAATATTTGAAGAAATACGCGACCGAGGAGCTCCAAAAGCAGTTTGATAAGGCAATTTTGATTGATGAGTTTTTATTTGCAGAAAAATGCAAGCAATATGGCATAGAGCAAGGAAAGCAGGCAAATCCAAATGTTTTGGCGCAAATGCAGAGTGATGTCATGGCGTTGATAAGGCGGATACCTGATGAGATTTTGAAGGAGAATTATATCAACATCTTCAAAGACAAATTCTGGAAATTGCAACATGCGCGGAGCACGATGAGAGTTGGATATACGAGCTATAAAAGGCCGTCAATTCACAGTGGGAATAATGTTGATACACTGGAAAAGAATATCATTGCATGCTTGTTGAATAATAGGGAGTTGTTAGAAGATTTTGATATAAACGAAAATGTGATTTGCAGATTGGGAGAGAAAAACAGAGAGCTGTTGAATACATTGCTGGAAGATAAGGAAGAAAATCAAGCAGTGTTTTGCCAGAGATATTGGACAGATGAGAGCATTGATGGACTGGTTGCAAAGTTGAAAATGGCTGCGTTGAATAGCTCAAAGTTGCTGGAGAAAGTTAAAGCAAATGAGAAGAGGAAGCTGGTTGAAGAGAGGAAGAAGGCGCTGAAAGCGTTTGTTGAAGAGGAAGAGTAAAATAATATTCATTAAAAAAAATAAAAATATTAAGTTATAATATAGATTGCGCTGGGCGGAGCGAGTTTTTCAATACGAGCGAGCCCGAGCGGAGCGAGGACATGGGAGCGAGGAGGTGAAAAACCGCGAGGGCGTGGCCTCGGGCAGCGCAACATAAAAAAAGTACTTCCATAATTGAGTTAGCATTCGTAAGACATGATGTTTTAATTTTTAATTATGAATGCAAGTGAATTAAAAAAAGCAATAGAAGAGTATAGTCAGGCACTAAGTTTCCTACGCGATACGGAGCTTGGTGATGATGTAATTTCCAAAAACAAGGAACAAAAAATCAATGAAAACCTTGATGACTTGGAGGCAACAATCCGTAGACAAAGATTGCCATTGGCTTTTACGACAAAAGAAAGTGAGGATGAAAAGTTCCAATCACAATATAAAGATGCGTTTTTGAAATATATCAGAAAAGGCATTGAAAGTGATTTGATAAATCTCGCAAACAGCAACAATAGCATGGAGAACTTACTGAAATGTGATTCAAATGGCTTTGCAATTACAAGTTCAATGAATTGCATTATTGCAAACTCAATGTATAAAAACTCACCAATTCGTCAGTTAGCACGTATTGTTAATATCTCAAATGATAGTTTGGATGTTGCAGCTTATACAACGGACATTGCAGCTTCATGGGGAGATGAACGCACAGTTGCACCAGAAACAGATGCATTTACACGCAAAACAATTAAAGTTCATGAATTGACAGCACAACCAAAAATGACCCAGAAAATGATTGATGACGACCAAATTGACCATGAAAGCTGGTTGGCTGAACTGTTGAGTGATATACTGCTTGCAAAAGAGGATAATGCATTCTTCAATGGCGATGGTGAAAACAAACCAGTTGGTATTTTATCATATGAAGATGGGACAAGTAGCAACCAAATTGAGAGAGTTTCCGGTGGTAGTGCAATAACATTTGAAAACTTATTGCAATTACAAGCGGCATTGGACGGAAGATATGAAAAAGAAGGTGAAACTGCATTTATCACATCAAAAGCTAACTTGGCCGCAATACGTTCAATCAAGGATGAAAGTGGCAGATATATCTGGACACCAGGTGCATTGAATGGTAATTATGACATGATATTTGGAACACCAATTTTGGCAAGCAACGAGATGGACACAACCGAAGGCGATGCTGTGATTTATGGAAATCTCCGTAAAGGTTATCAAATCGTTGACCGTAGCGACATCAAAATTCAACGTGATCCATATTCATCCAAACCATTTATTGTCTACTTTGCAACAAAAAGAGTTGGTGGTGACGTTATTGACACCAAAGCCATCAAGATTTTGTCATTATCATAATCTTTTGGCAAAACTGCAATTTTTATGTTGCGCGACCCGAGGCCACTCCCTCGCCGTTTGTCCTTCCTCGCTCCGCTCCTCGTCCAAACGGCTCCGCCCCGCGCAACATTATCTTATCAATTATTCACATTTACGTTCAAAATTTTCCCAAAACACCCACCACTTGCGTTTGAAATATACAAAAACCTCCTCCGTGCACGCGTAATTGCCACATACAACAACCTGATTTCTTCCAAATCATGCTTGCTCTGTTTGGCCTCTATTTCTGCAACCAGTTGCTCGTTTGCAAACCTCTCATTGGCCGCCGACCCTTGATTATACCAAAATGTTCCATCGTTGAAAAAGATACTCTTATTTCCACCCGTTGCACCTCTTTCCTCCAAATCCAAAAGCACAACATTGTCAAATTCAAGTCCCTTCACACCATGTATTGTGCTAAAATATATCCCCTCATCTGCACGCGCGTCCTTATCTTTATACTCATCATTGTCAACATATTGCAAAAAGCCACGCAAATTATAATCCTGCCACTCCTCTGTTTTAGTGTATTCCGCAATCATCCGCCCAAGCAGGCCGACATATTGATTATATGTAGTGATATTCTCCTTTTCAAGGAATTGTTTTATTTTGATAAGAATATTTGTCAGCGTCATCTCCTGCATTTCAAGGATGTCATTTAGGAATGTGTAAATCTTCTTCAATCGTTCGTTCTGCCAGCTGCGTATTTGCAAGCTCTCAAATAGTGTCTCTGTGTGATTTTTAATCTCCTCAATGTCTGCATCTGTCAGATTGAAAAACTCACTTTTCAGCAAGCACGCCAAATTCATGTCATCGTTTTGTAAAATCGCAAACTTGAATATTGTCAGCAAGTCAAAGAAGTAGATGCATTTTGTGGCAATGTCTGGGGACAAATTCACATTTTCAACAAGCTTTTGAACCTCCCACAGAATATCATATGCAAAGCCGTTTTTACTACTCCTTTTTGGCACAATTATTGCAGTTGAACCCTTCTGTGCGTTGTAAAAATCAACAATCTCATCTGCAATCATGATAGCATTTGAATTGTCCTTTTTCTGCTGTTCTATCTCCTTCTTTATGCGGTCAACCCAATCCTCTTGGTCGTTTTTGTCCTTCTTCAAATCGTATTGCTTCTTGACAATGGCATCCTTTTGCTCGGGCAACTTTGCATTTTCCTCACTGACATTATGCTTGATGATATATTTCTCTCCTACATTAAATGCCAACTTTTGCTTGTTAAATGTGTCATCAACAAATTGCAATATCTCCTTGCACGAACGGTAGGACGTTGTTAGTTCTTCGTATTGCAGTGGATTTTGTGTCTTAGCAAGAAGTGTTTCAAACTTACGCTGATATTCAAAATAGTTATCCAGATTTGCACCTTGAAAGCTATAAATTGACTGCTTTTCATCTCCGACAACGAAAATAGAACATGGCCGTTGGTTTTTTAGTTTGCTCTCCACGTATGAGTAGATAATCTTCCAGCTGATTGGATTGGTGTCCTGTGCCTCGTCAAGCATTATGTGCTCATAGCCCTCATCTTGCAGACCGTGCTCTTTGGCGAATTTCATTGCCTCGTAAAGTATATCATCATAGCTTATGACATTCATTTCCTGCTTGAACTGTTTGTATAGTGCCAACACCTTACGCGCTATTTCCAACACCGCCAGATTGGTTGAGATATATTCAAACTGTTGCTGTTTGATGAAATACTCTTGCAGTTTTCGGTAAAACATTTCATTTGGCGACTTCGGCACCCTCTTCCTTGGTGTGCCTTTGAGTGTCATCACAACCTCATACCAATTTGCAAAATCATATACGTCATCTGCATTGTCGGTGATTTTCTCCAAAATATCTTTTGACTGGAACTTCAATGCCCTTTGCACTTCATCTTCATATTTTTTCACCATTCCTTCCGTTATGCGCGGGACATATCGTGGTAGCAAATCATCTGTTTTAGCATTATCAAATAGCTCCAAAAAAGAGTTCTGGTTGTCTATAATCTCAAAAATCAAGCGCCGCAGTTCACTCACTGGTGCATTTTTTGACAGCACAGCAATGCTCTCATCATCTTTTAACTGGTGGGTTATTCTATTCGCCAATTTTGACTTCTGCCGATAATCACTGTTTATTATGCTTGTATCCTTTTTCAGGAGACTGTGCTTGATGAGTAAATCCTGACAAAATGAGTGAATTGTCATGATTTTCAAGTCCTTATCTTGCAAGCCCTGCTGCTCGCGTTTTATCCTATTCTTCATTTCCAGTGCCGCCGCATTGGTATAGGTTATACACAAAATCTGCCAAGGTTTTACGCCGCTGTCAAGCAACTCATTATATCTTCTAATCAGTCGTGTTGTCTTTCCACTTCCCGCATTTGCTCTTATCCAAATATTGTTACTCTCTGCCATAACTACGAGAATACTTTTGCCAACTCGTCATCAATGTCTTGCTCCATGTTTTCTGGTTCTGCAATGGCTTCTACCTGTGCTTGCTGTGGCGTTGCACTTGGTGCTCTGCTTGCACTTTTTCTATATTCTGCCAATGCGCTTTCTGCCTGCGCGCTGTTTGCTGCATTGCTAAATAACACATGCTCTGGATCAAAATATAAATGCACTGTGCCAATTTGTCCGTTTCTATTCTTGGCGACAATTACCTCGGCCAAATTCTTGATTTTGTCATACTTCTTCAACCATGCAGCATGTAGCTCCTTGTCATTGTCATCAGAATTTTCATGCAATTTTGGCTCTTTTCTGGCTTCGTAATATGCCTCTCTGTAAAGCATCATAACAATGTCAGCATCTTGTTCTATTGTTCCACTTTCACGAAGGTCTGACAACTGTGGACGTTTATCTTTTCTGTCTGCACCCTCCACCGCACGAGACAACTGCGACAGTGCAATAACTGGAATATCCAGCTCCTTGGCAATGGCCTTCAATGTGCTCGTAATTTCTGCAATTTCAAGAACACGATTTGCATTTCCCTTTGATGGGCGCAACAGTTGGAGATAGTCAATAAATATCGCGCAAATGTTGTATTTACGTTTGAGATACCGCGCACGTGAGCGTAGCAGTGAGATATTCAACGCTGGCGTATCATCAATAAACATTGGCAACTCTCCAACCTCCGACATGATGTTTTGTATTTCCAGCCACTCGGCATCGGAGATTTTCTTGTTCTTTTCCACAACTTCGCCGAACTCATCCTTGGCATCATATCGCCCAGTGTGGATTGTCTTGGTGCTATATTTTGAGCGCATGGAGACAATACGTGCGGCCAACTGTTCGCCTGACATTTCAAGGGAGAATACTGCCACACCTGATTTGTCTTCCTTCTTTTTGGCTTCTTTATTTAGTATGTTCGCAGCATTCAGTGCCATGGCTGTCACAAGTGCAGTCTTACCCATTGATGGACGCGCCGCAATGATAATCAAATCACCCTTTTGAAATCCACCTGTAATCTGGTCTATGTCTGTGAAATCTGTCCTGACGCCCTGTATTGCCTTGCTGCTCTTGCGGGCTTTCTCCAATTTGTCCTTCAAGATTGATGTATATTTTCCTAGCTTGGTGTAGGTATCCTTCTCTGCCTGATCGCTGGTTATGCCGTAAATCTGCTGTTCTATTTCTCCAATTCTGTTTTCAATATCTCCAAATGATGAGTGGTTGATGACTTCTCCCAAGTTCTGATTTAGCCCCACCAACTCCCGCTTCAACTGCAAGAAGTTTAGGATTTTCACCATCTCCTTTGGGTTTGTCGTGGCCGTTGTTGCCGCATCTACCAGATTGGAGATATATTGTTTCAGCTCATCATTTTTCAAGTCAATCCCACTATCAACCAGTGAATAAAACAGCATCTTTTCATCAGCTTGCTTGTTGTCTTCCAAGAGTTTTTTGATTTCTGCAAATATTCTCCTGTTTGTCTCAAAATAGAAAGTTCCATCCTTGATTTGTAGTTCAATCAACTGCAAAACCTTGTTTTCAATGAGAATACTTCCAAGCAACTGTTGCTCTAATTGTTCGTCATATAGCTGCAAGGCATCCTTTTGTTCTGGCACTTGTTGATGTAAGAGTGAAGTTTGTAAAATGCAAGGAGGAAAAAGAGTTTTATTGCGCGACCGCAGGCCTTGACTTGTCAAGGACGGAGGCGGTCGGCAGCGGCCGCGCATGCCAAAGGCCCCGCACGTCCAGTGATGA
>CAMNMI010000010.1 GCA_946544555.1 uncultured Rickettsiales bacterium | reverse complement strand
GAAAATTTCATCACTTAAGATGTTCTCTTCGAGAGAGAGAGAGAGAGAGAGAGAGTAGTTTAAGTTCTTTATCTCTTAAAAAATCTTTTACTTTAATAGAGTTATCTATTGTTCTTCTTATATTATCACTATTAGTAGGATCTTTATTGGTTGGTCGTCAAATTGTTGACCGTGCTAAAATCCAAAGAATTATATTTGAGTTTGATTACTATGAGAAAGCGTTTCATCAGTTTTATGATACATATAGGGTGGTGCCGGGGAATTTGGATTACAAAACGTGTATAAAACATGCGGAGTTTAGTGGTGAAGCATGCACCGATCCAGCTGTATGTAATGGAAGAGCAAAAGGTAATGCAAACCTAACAAATGAGCAATGGTGCAATCATACAACTTTAGCAACTGGCACAGCAAGAAAAGTTATCAATACATATGGATTGGGGCTATGGTGGAGTGCAATACAACTTAAAAAAAGTGGTTATATTTCACAAGATGTTTTTCCATTTTTCTCTTATTCAAACAGAGTGAACTGTTCGCGGGCAGCTGGTATATGCACTTATTCAAGAAAATTTTCAGTTAATTTATTATCAAATGTTGACAAGAAAGGAGGATCTTATAAGGTAAACGCCGGGCATTATGCCAATGTCTCTTTTGATAAAAATATCCAAATTGGTTTTATGGGATATTTGAACACTGATACAATTTTACCAGGTCAAGAATATTATGCAAAACAAACCGTTGGGCACAATATTATTGTTTTTCAATATCTATTAATGAGAGAAAATCCAAGAAATCATATAAATGAATATACTGATTTAAAGTATGGTGCATTAAATGCCAAATTAATGTCTGAATTAGATGCAAAAATTGACGATGGTCGCCCTGGAACTGGAAAATTGCTCGCAAGCAAAAGCACTTTTGAATTAGATGCAACCGCGACAGAAGAGCAGAAAGCAAAAATTTGTTATGATAACACCATTGAACATCTTGATAAGGCAATATATGTTTCTGATACAAATCAGAAATACGGCTGCAATATCATCAAAGTAATGGAAGATGTGAAATGAAATGATGATATAATTTTTTTTTAGAATTAAAGTTTCTAAAAATAGCTTATTAAACAGGTCGCTCGTTGCAGAAATGTAACGGGCGATTTTTTGCCCCACACTGGCATAACCTACCAAGACAAAAAAATTGACATTTAAAAACCCGTTTTTACAAGCGCAAATATGACAAGTAAATCAGTCCTGGATTTTGTTGAGGTAATTAAGTCAAACATAAAGAATTTTGATTTCCAGCCAAAAGTGGAGGAATACGGTGTTGTCGTATCTATTTATGATGGTGTCGCAAAAATATATGGCCTGGACAATGTCTGTGTTGGTGAGCTTGTGAAGTTTGAAAGCGGCGCCGAAGGAATGGCTCTGAATTTGAATACCGACAGTGTTGATGTAGTGCTTTTCGCCAGTGATGACAAGGTTGAGGAAGGCATGAAAGTGAGCCGCACAAACAAAAGCGTGAGTGTTCCAGTCGGCAAGGAGTTGCTTGGCCGCGTGGTTGACGCACTGGGAAATCCTATTGACGGCAAGGGGCCAATTAATGCTAAAAACTTCAACATGATTGAGCGCATGGCGCCAGGAATTCTTGACAGAAAGTCAGTTCACGAGCCACTGCAAACTGGTATCAAAGCTATTGATGCACTTATACCAATCGGGCGCGGACAGAGAGAACTTATCATCGGTGACAGACAGATGGGTAAAACAGCTATCGCAGTTGACACAATTATCAATCAGGCCAAGGCAAACGAGCACTGTCCAGAGAAGGACAAGATGTATTCAATATATGTCGCAATCGGGCAGAAGCAGTCAAACATTGCAGGACTTGTCAAGGATTTAGAGGACCGCGGCGCCATGTCATCAAGTATAATTGTCGTAGCATCGGCCTCCGACCCAGCGCCATTACAGTATCTTGCACCATATGCAGGTTGCGCCATGGGTGAGTATTTCCGCGACAACGGCATGCATGCTCTGATAATATATGATGACCTATCAAAACACGCCGTGGCATACCGCCAGATGTCGCTGCTGTTGCGCCGTCCACCAGCACGTGAGGCCTATCCTGGTGATGTGTTCTACCTTCACTCACGTTTGCTTGAAAGAGCCGCAAAGATGTCCGATGAAAAGGGCGCTGGTTCGTTGACAGCTCTGCCAATTATTGAGACACAGGCAGGTGATATCTCTGCATACATTCCAACAAATGTGATTTCTATTACAGACGGACAGATTTTCTTGGAGAGTGAGCTCTTCCACAGTGGTTTCCGCCCTGCAATTAATGTTGGTTTGTCAGTTAGCCGTGTGGGTTCCGCAGCGCAAACAAAGGCAGTAAAAAAGGCATCTGCTGGAATGAAATCAGAGTTGGCACAATATCGTGAGTTGGAAGCATTTGCAAAGTTCGGTTCCGACCTTGATGAAGCCACACTGTCAACACTTGACAAAGGCCGTAAGGTGTCTATTATCCTAACACAAGGCCAATTCAAACCATATTCAATGGCCGAAGAAACATGCATTTTCTACATCACAACCAAGGGATATTTGAAAGAAATTCCAGTAGAAAAAGTCAAGGATTTTGAGGTGCAGTTCATAGAAAATCTCCGCAATTCACACAAGGATTTGTTGGAGACAATCACCAAAAACAGAGAGCTCAACGAGACCATTGAGGAGAAAATTGTAAAAATCACGAAGGAGTTTATCACAAATTTTTTAACAAAATAACAAAACAAAAAAACATGTGTTAATTTAAAATGTATGGACTTTGGAATTTTTTTAAAAACATTTTATCTTGTATTTTTGGTACTTGCATCTGTTGGGCCAGGCTTTCTTACTATTGCAAATATCGCAATGACAAGAACAAGAAAGGTGAGTATTACTGCCGTTTTTGGATGTTTCCTTGGTGATTGTATTTACATGATATTCGGAGCAATTTGCGCAAAAGAAGTGCTGGAATTTTTACCAAAAAGCTTGTCGGTTGTGTTGTCAATATTTGCAGTTTTGTTCCTATTTTACATTGCTTATAGGTTCTTTTTTGCAAATGTAAAATACATTGAGACAAAAAAAATAAATAAAAGCGAAGGATTGCGTTTGGCAATTTCACTATTCTGCCTCAAAATGACATCACCAATCTGCATTGTAAGTTATGGAATTATTTTTACACAGACAATCAACACGGGCACTACTTGTAATATCATATCCGCTATATTAGGAGGATGTTTTGCTTCGTTAGTTGAAAACGCAGTTATGGTATTTGTTTTCTCAAAGTTAGGAAAGAAAATAAGTAAAAAAATCTTAGTAAAAGTCAGCAAAATATCAGCAATATTAATTGCATTATTTGCCATATCTTTAATCTATAAGTTGATTTTCTAATTCAGAACATTGACTTTTATTTCAAAGCCACTACACACAGTTGTTATTCATATGCCAACTTTTTTAGACACAGGAAAAAATTACAAGTGGTTTGTCCCAACAAACGTCATTTTTGGTAGCGGCGCAATCAATCAATTAGCTGACAATCTGCCAGAATGCACAAACATTTTGATTGTCACGTCAAACGGACAAAGTGCCAAAAAAAGTGGCGCGCTGGATAAGGTTCTCGCCCAGCTTCAAGACATGATTGCAGGCGAAGACGAGGAAGGCAACGAAGTCAAAATTGAATATACAATTTTCAATGAAATTGAGCCAAATCCACTGAAAGACACAGTCATGAGAGGTGCGCAAGTTGCTCGTGAAAAAGGTTGCGACTTGGTGCTTGCAATTGGTGGAGGAAGCGTTATGGATGCAGCAAAAGCTATCTGCGTCATGGCTACAAATGATGGCGATTTATGGGACTATGTTGCGCTTGGCACAGGTAAAAAACAAGAGCCAGAATATCTCGGATTGCCACTGGTTTGCATCACTTTAACATCTGGAACAGGTAGCGAGAGCGACACGGGCGCCGTCATTACTAACCCAGAGACAAACGAAAAAACTGCATTCTTCGGAGAGTTCCCAATGCTTGCAATTTGCGATCCAGACCTGACAAAAAGTGTCAATCCACAATTCACGGCATTCCAAGGATTTGATGCGCTATTCCACAGCACAGAAGTTTTCATTGCAAATTCCGCCAACTTAGCAAGCGACATGGTAGCAAAAGAAGCAATTAGAAATATTGGTGGTTTCTTGGCGCGAGCAGTAAAGGACGGCAACGATCAAGAGGCTCGCGAGAGAGTTGCGTTTGCGTCATCGTTATCATCATTTTCAATGAATTTTGGAACATGCACTAGTGAACACTCATTAGAACACGCGCTTTCAGCATATCACCAAGCACTTCCACACGGAGCAGGATTGATAATGATTTCCGTTGCCTACTACACACACTTCATTGAAAAAGGTTGTTGCCCTGACAGATTTGTCAAAATGGCAAAGTTGTTGGGAAATAAGGATGCCAGCGAGCCAATGGACTTTGTTAAGGGACTGAAAAAATTGCAAGAGGACTGTGGTGTTGCTGACTTGAAAATGTCTGATTATGGTATCACTCCTGATGAGTTTGAAAAGATGGCTAAAAACGCGATGGACTGCATGGGACTTTTATTTCCATATGACAGAGTGCAGTTGTCAGTTGAGGACTGTGTGAAGATTTATCAGCAGTCGTATAAATAGATCTTCATATCTACACAGGTTATCAATGCAGTTCGCCTGATATCTTGATTTAAAAAAAAAATAATTTGCAAAAAGTTTAAGATATATCACGAAAATATTTATCACTATTTCGCTCACAATTATTATTTGATTATTATTTTTTTATATCACACATATAAGCATAAATTTATGAGTCACCACTTTCAAGTAAAGGACTTTTCCTCAAATAAATCAACATTATTAAGAACTGTAATTTTTACCTTCGGACACTACTGGATTGATGTTTTGAGTAATCACTTTATAACTGGCGCATCAATACAATCAGCAATGATTGCCAGCGTGGCAGGACCAATTCTGAATGCCATTTGGTATTACATTCTTGACAGGATGTTCTTCAACTACATTTTATCAAAACATAAATAAACATTATTGAACACACATGCATCGTTGTGTGCCGTTAAGATTATACTTTGGTCGCGATTGATCTGCTTGTTTTGGCGGATAATTATTATACACACTATTCATAGCAACCTGCTGCTGCCCGGTTAAAATTCCAGTTTCTTTTCTCAAAACCTTTGAATTGCCTCTCAACGACCTAACTCCAGCTTCAAAACCTCGTTGCGTTTTTGTTTCATATTCTTTTGCAACTATGTCTGTAATCATCTTAAATCTCTCAAAACCTTTCTGTATTTTTTCGGCTTCTTCATTATATCCCGCTCTCTTTAAACTCCTACACAATGCTACAATTTTCGGCAACAGCATGATGGTTTGTATCGCCATAAGTGTTATAGTAAGTGCAGGAATTGCTGGTAACACGCCAAATGTCATAAGTGTGTTAACACACATTGATCCAATCATCAACACTGACGTTACTGTACTATACGTGCTATTCCTGCCATTTACTTCCTTATCCTTTTTATTAACGCCCGCGACTATACTTTGATATAGCTTTTCATCTTCCGAACTGCAATTTGGATGCCTTAAACGATAAATTATGGATGCCTTTACAACATCCTCTCGTCGCATAATCAATTCTCCATTTGACGAAAATTGAGGTTTAGCACCTAATGATTTAGCGCATGTGATAAAATCTTGCATTACAGATGGATTTATTTTTTTTGTATCCATCTTGATTTCGTCATCTATTGAGCATGCAAAAAGTTGCCCACCCATAGCAAATTGTAGAGGACTTTGATTTGTTGATTTAACGATGTTGCTCCAACTGTCCTGTAATCGCTGGAACGCTTCCGAAGAACTTCTAAAGTTATCACGATTCTTAAAGAATTCCGCTGCATTGTTTGCAACAACTTCAATCGGCACTTCGGGCAGAGGTGTCTTTATACCAGCATCTTTAGCTATTGCATTTGCAAGAGCGTAATATTTTTGTTCTGATGTATATGCCTTCTTTGCATTACTATTTTGTTGCATCGGCGGCCCTTTTTGCATAAGCTTTTCTATTCTATTAAAAATCACAAAATTGTCAAACATTTTTCAATAAAGATTACCCCTCCCCCCTACCCCCATACAACTACTCAAAATCATAATATAAAGTTTTAATTTTTTAGTTTATCGTTGTTAAGCAACAATGAGCGAATTTGTCAGAAAAACAAAGCGCAGATAAAAATACAAACCACGAGATATTATCCTCATACCTCGCAAAAAACAAATCTTGACTTTTATGCTATTATAAGAAAATTCAAACGTGGCTTCTACTCTATCAAAGCGACAGTTGCAAATCGGTGAAGAAATCAAAAGACATGTGTCCGTGTGGCTAAATGACATGATTGACACAAAAATTGATAATGACTTTTTAACCATAATGCGCGCAACCGTTAGCAAGGATTTGAGATATTGCAAAATATATTTCAGGTGCAAAATTGAAAATAGGGAGAAGTTTCAATTGATGCTTGACAGTTGTGTAAATAAAATTGCAAATTTGACTTACAAGCAGCTAAAATTGCGTGTTCGTCCCGATATACGTTTTTGTTTTGATGAAGTACTTGAACTTATTGACAAGGTTGAAAAAACGTTAAAAAATAACCATATTGACTACAAAAATGAGGAGTAAATTTACAAAAAAAAAACATGGACAAATATTTGCTAAAAAATCATTGGGACAGAACTTTTTGCAAGATGTCTCCGTTGTTGAACGTATCTGCGAGAACACTAAAATAGCTGGCAAAACCATTCTTGAAGTTGGCCCGGGAACTGGTTTTTTGACACGACAAATTATAAAGTCAAAACCAAAAGAGCTGGTTTTGATAGAAAAAGACAGCAGGATGATTGACATTTTGAATGGCCTGATTACTGCTAATTCTGATATAAATATCAAATTGTTCAATGAGGACGCACAAACTTTCAATTTGTTTGAACATTTTGACAAAAAAATCACGATAATTGCGAATTTGCCCTATAATATTGGCACCACACTCGTAATGAACTGGGTTGAACAAATTGAACAAATTGAACAAATGGTTTTGATGCTGCAAAAAGAGGTCGTTGAGCGCCTTTGTGCTAATCCAAACAGCGGTGATTATAGCCGAATTTCAGTGCTCGTGCAGTCTGTTTGTGATGTTGAACATTTATTTGATGTCCGCCCAGAGTGCTTCAATCCGCAGCCAAAAGTCATGTCTGCGGTTGTGAAAATCACGCCCAAATCTGCAACCGCACAACCGACACAGAAAGAGTATAAATATCTTAGTTTGCTTTGTAAAATAGCGTTCTCGCAGCGGCGGAAAAAACTTGTCAATGTGCTAAAAAATGATGCAAATTTTCAAAATATTTTCAAAAATTTTGACATTTGTGCTTTCATTCCCGCAGATGCCCGCGCCGAGGACATAACCGTGCGCGAATACCTCAAAATAGTGCGCGAATTCCTAAAAACTAAACCCACAGATCAATAAATTCTGTTTTGTCTCCGCCTTCAATTTTTATTTTCCTTCTGTCAACAACTTTCTCGCTTCTATCGCCCTTGTTAACCTGCACCACCTCAAAGTCATATTCACCAGGCGCAACGTTGTCGGTTCCTACAAAAATGTTTGATGGCAACGACACCCACTGACGAATATCAACCTTGCCGCTTTCTTCAATGGCGCTACGAATAACAGCAAATTCTGCTATCGCCATCAACACAAAAAGTTGACTATACTCGCTGTCTTTTCCAGCAATAATAGTGCCATACGCGGCACTTAATCCAGCGATATATTTCGCTTTTGCATTGTTAATCAAAGAATTGCGAAGTTCTTCAAGCTTCTCTTGAAATTCTGTATATGCAATCTCCGAAACTGGCTCAGCAAGCACAATTTTGTTCGTTTTCACAACTTTTCCATCTTTCTTCAAATTATAGTAATATCTGTAATTTGTTGGCTTTAAATCCATGTATGGCATCTCTATGTTAATTGACGAACCACCTAAAACTGTAGACGCAACACTTATAAGCTCACCAGTTACACCACAGTCCATTTTTGTTATATCAACTTTTTTGACTTTTTTGACATTAACACCGCCCTCGCGCAAAACAACCTGTAAATTAGCACGCTTGTTTTGCTTTATCCTTTCAATTTGCCTGTTCGCAAAGTCAACCACATCCTTGACATACTCATTCTCCTTGTCAATCAGACCTTGGCGCACGTCCTTGTTGTCAAGATTTTTCACAAAATTCTCGCTATTTTTATTGAAAAGTTTATACACCGCCATTCTGTTCACAGCCACATCTTTAGCATCCTCATACAAGTGTTTGGCCGTTTGCAAGTCATATTTACTACCAATTTTTTCATGCAAAAACGCACCCCACAACCTCATCAGCAGGTCATCAATATAGAGCCGATCATTCTTGGCAACATACCGACCGCGCAACCAGCTGTTCCATTCCAAAACGGTTGACCTTGCTGAATACAATTTCTGCCGTTTCTCCTTGTCAGTTAGCGGCTTTTTCTCGGCTTGTTTTTCTTTATTTTTTGAACCTTTTACAGCACAAAAACCATTATTGAAGACATGATAACTTGCAAGCGAGCGGTAAAATCTTGTCAGCGAGTTTTCGTAGCTTGTGCCATAAAACACATCCTCACCAACGCCAATCATTGATGATATTTTGTCTGACACATCAACTGTGTACTGGCTTCTTGTCTTATCAAGCGCCTTGTCAAACCACTCAACGGCACTGCAATAATTTCCATTAATATACTGTGCATTTCCCTTCTCCAACTCCTTCAAATACTCCGATTCCTCACCCGGCAAAAAACTCTTTTTTGAAGTAAGTTTTTCAATTTCTGCAACATCTTTTTTCGCAACAAGGTCGGTCAATAGCTGCTGATTTTCACGATACTGATGGCTTGAACAGCTACACAAAAAAAACACAAGAATGGCACACGCATTATTGAGTACGGCAGAAAAATAACGCATATTACCAACGATATCCTGATCTTTCCGAATACTTTGATACCTTATATCTTCCTCTCATTTTCTCAACACCGCTTTCAATGTCTGTTATGCGCAGGTTGACAGAATATTCTTTCAAAGTTTTGCCTTCAAACATTTCTGGCTTCATGTTGACATTTCCGAAAATAATCATGTCAGCACCAGCCGCCTTGCCAATGCTCTTCACATCTTTTGCGTCAACCATTCCATCGTTTTGGTATCTAATTTCCTTCAAAATCCTGTTTCTTGCCGCCTCATCTATAAGTACAACCTCACCACCGGCAGAGAGCTCATTCAATAACTCATCGTTCAAATCTTGAATTGGGAAGTAAGCGTCGGCCGTATTATTCTGTATTTCAGCCACAAACAGCTTTGGTTTTCTTCCTTTGAATGTCTTCAAATATTGCTGATAACCTTTGTGCGCCAGCATCTGCTTCATTATTGAGTTAACTGCGTTTGTTGTATCTGTCGCCAACCAACTATCAGTTATCTCATTTGCTTTTTCATCGCCTTGTGCGGTAGTCATTCTCTGTGCCTTCATTGATGGACCACAGGCAGTCAATGCCAAAGCGGTCAAAACTGTAACAAAACTCAATTTTTTCATACTAACAAACTATCAATATTAGATTTTACGTATTCAACCACGCGTGCCTTCATCTTTTCAATGGCCTGCTGTTTATTCCTGCCTGTCTCATAAAGCTCAACATTCAACTGCCCGACCGTGTTGCTGCCTTTCAAACACATTAAACTGACTGACACCAAATATTTTTCAAACCCTTTGACATTCAAATATCCCTTCTCAATCAGTGCATTTCCAACAATTTTTCTGTCATACTTCTCATCATTTTCACCTGCAAGTTTATCGCGATTTTCAATAATTTGCTCCGTCAAAACTGTGCCAAGATTAAACTCCTCGTCCGTAATCATCAACTTATATGTCAACGGCTCACCCTTCGCTGCGTAAATTTCATCCAAAGAAACTTTTTCAGGAATTTTTTTGCCCGTCAAAAATAAATATCTTTTGTTCAGATCCTCACGCTGTTTATACATTGTTTTTAGTGCTGTAAAATGAACAGGTTTTTGCTCAATTGCAATTTGCATTTGGGTATCTACTGAATCAATATCAAATTTGATGTCATTCTCTACCTTTGATTTATCCAACACCGCATAAGCATAATGATTGCCGTTCATGTCAATATAATCTTCTTTAATAAACACACCATTCAGTATATCATCCGTTGTCTCATCGATATAGCTTGAAGCACTTTCTTCAGCGCTATTGCCCTTCTGCTCTATCGTAGAATTAAAATTACCTTTTACACTAACATTAAACTGCTTTGCGATTTCATTGCGTGCATTTGAAAATGATGACAAAAGTGTACCCCCTTCCCCTACAGCACAAATTTCACCCTTATTGCAAAAAGCAGCTGGTTTGTTTATCCATTCTGGCAGAACCTCACGCGCATTGGCGACACCAGAAATTTCCAACGAACCGACAAAACCAACCACCACAGCAAATAGAATTGCGCCCTTAATCTTCATAATTATTCATTTTTTAAACCATCAACGAATTCTTTCTTCATTTGATCGTCTAAATTTGCCATTTTTTTGTTAGCAGCAGACACTTTTTCAGCACCTTTTCTCTTTATACTTTTTATTTTAGCACTTGTTTTTGCATTTTGTTTCTTTATGTTATTTTCATTAAAATTGTTGGCAAAGTTATCCAAAGTTGCTTTTTTCACTTTGACGACCGCATGGCAAGAATAAACCTGGCTGTCCTCTTCTGCCCCCATTTTCACTTTGAAATTCTTCAATTCCCAGTAGCTCCTTACCGTTTCAATACCACCAAGTTTTGAATTTAAGTTTTTTTCAAGTGCAGCACCTGTTTGCTGGTCAACCTCACCATTTACATTCACAACATCATCAACAAAACGACTTCTGATTTTTTGCTTTATATCCGATACAACTTTTTCACTGGCTCTTGCTTCAGCACCCTTTTGACAAAGTGTTTTATTTATATTCTCAAAGTCTCCAATAAAATATTTATACTCATCATCTCCGTTGCTTAAAACGCTTAAATTTTCAAGCCACTCTGGACGTTTATCAAGCGATGCATCTGCAATTGTGTACGTAAAATTTTCCCTTTCAGGCACATTTGAAGCGCAACCGCTAATTACAAGTACACCGATAGTGAATAAAGATGTAAAACCAATAACTTTTTTCATAAAAATAATTACCTGCCTGGTGGAAATAGAACTTATTTATTTGTCAAGTATAAATTTTAACAAAACTAAAAAAGAATAAAATATCATACTTATTGTACGAATAGTAATTGGGATAGTATAAATTATTTTTAATTGATATTTATTTCTTCTCTTCAAAAATATCCACGTGTTCGGCATTTATTTTCACTGGCCATATTGCCTTTCCAAATGCATTTACTGTGACTTCGGAACAACCATCTTACCAGCAAACATCAACCAACGGAACTATGCTGAAAATTGCAAAAAGCAGTTGGAATATTTCTCCAAAAAAATCAAGCAGACAGAACCAATCTCGTCAATCTATTTCGGCGGCGGAACACCAAGCTTATTGGATACAAATATCATTGCAGAATTGGTTGGGGATGTAAAAAACACTTTTGATGTCTCTGAAAATTGTGAAATCACTCTGGAAGCTAATCCAACAAGCTTTGAAATTAACAAGTTTGAGAAATTCCGTCAAGCTGGGGTAAATAGGTTGTCTCTTGGCGTGCAGTCCATGGATGATATGGAATTGCAGTTTTTAGGCCGCAAACACACGGTCGCGCAAGCGGCGGCAGCAATCAATGAAATCAAACAAATCTTTCCGCAATGGAATTTTGATTTGATATACGGTCTTCCGAAGCAAACGCTGACGAAGTGGCTGGATGAGCTCGCACGGGCACTGGAATTGGGCTCGCGGCACATGTCGTTATACACCCTGATTGTGGATGAAGAAACCCTGCTCGGGCAGATGGTTGCGCGCGGAATTGTCATCCCAAAAACAGAGGACGAACTGGCTGATTTCTACGATGCCACGAATGAGTTTATCCACAAGAATTCCAGCTTAAAGCATTATGAGGTATCTAATTATGCAGTTTCAGGACAAGAAAGTCGCCACAATTTGGCATATTGGAACAGCGATGACTACATCGGCATTGGTGCTGGTGCGCATGGAAGATTGAAATACACAAACAGTCGGCGTTATGAGTTGCAAAGCATTTTCAATCCACATGACTGGGCGCAGAGCATTGAAAGTGGTCGCAACGGCCTTGAAGTTGAGCGCGCGCTCACAGAATACGAACAGGCAGAGGAAATACTAATCATGGGCTTGCGAACAAAGTTTGGAATTAATTTGAATGACATACGACGACGCTTTGGTTTTGATTTGATGAAATATTTAGATAATTCCAAACTTGCAGAATTTGCAGAGCAGAAGTTGTTGATATATGATAATAAGAGGTTAAAGTTGACTTATCAGGGGGTGAAAGTGTTGGATGGTATTGTTAGAAAAATTAATATAAATTGACTTTTGATGAAAATTGATAAAAAATATAGCGTTTTAATTATGACAAGAACAAAAATCAGAATATATGATAAACAAGCCAGAAGACAAAAAGATGTTTTAATGGAACGCATAGATGACAAATTTGATCATAGATACAAACATCAAGAGAGGTTAAATAGAAAAGTTTTACAATCACTTGCAAATAGATTTGATAACAGTTATGAAGTTATCTACAACATAGATGAAGATAAACATGGAATGCATCAAAATAAGGAGATTATCATCAAGAAAGGCAATCTTGATTTTGCTGTTAATTTAGACAGAGAACGTGACGGCACTATTAATTGTAGATTTTACAAGCGTTACGGTGACAACTTAGAATATTTTATAGCAGATCATTTTCAACAAGTCCCACATACGAAAGATGTGGGTATAGCTATTGAAGAATATGTAGAACAGCAAGCCAACAATCAAAATGCAGAGCATCACATTGATCCGCTATACGATGTGGCTTTAATCAATGGTCGTTAGGAACAGGTTCTCCCTCTCACAAATCTCTCTTATCTCCTCCCTATCAAGCACAATCGCACTGCCGCAGCTGATTGCAACACCTGCAAGGCCGCATTCAACCACTCTTTTGAAGGTATTAACACCAATGGTTGGGAGATCGGTTTTCATACTTTGACCAACCTTGCACATCTTCACAAGAACTGGCTTTGTCTTACATTTCAACTTATATCCACCACATCTGCGTATCAGTTCATCTGTGCCCTCGGCGCCTTCCATGCCAATTACGCGCCCATTCTGGATAATAATTGACTGCCCAATGTCAAATTTTGATATAGTATTTAGTATATCTCTCCCAAGATTGATGTCATTCTTATATGACTTTGCCAAGTTTGGATTAATCTCATCCTTGCGACTACACAAAATATCAGGAACAATCTCATGCGCGCCAATAATTTTGATGCCAATGTCATGCAACAGCCCTTGAGCCGCCGAGAGAAGCAAATCGTCTCCTTTTTGTCGTGAGAGACATATCTTTGCAAGATTTTTTACAACAGCAAGCATGAGTTTTAGATTATCAAGCGTAAATAATTTCATCTGCCGAATACCACGGAAACGCACACCGCCACAAAATACAACCTCCTTAGCTTTTATTTCCCGAAGCTTTTTAAGTATTCCCGCAACATTCTCCAACGGCATTGCATGCACTTTTAATCCGCAATTTTTGAAAAACGTAGTATTATCATCATCAAAACAGATAATTTCAAAATCTCGTCCTTGCTCGGAAAGTGCATTTACAATCACCCTTGGAAGTGTTCCATTGCCAGATAGTAGCACCAATTTGGATTTCATTTCCGTTTTTGTAGTTGTATTTTTTTAGATTGCAAGAAATAAAAAATAGTAATTACGCAATTACCATTATTTTAATAATACGCTTGACAATTATTTTTTTTCTATTTTTAGAAATTTTGTTAAATTTTTTTTTATGAAAAAAGCTGTAAGTTTAGTAGCCGCTCTTGCATTACTCGGTTGTGCTTCAACTGATGAAGAAACAACAACAGTAATGAAAGAAGAGGTCAAATATGTTGATGTTGTAAAGGAAGGCGAAATTGACACTGCTTCAATCAAAGCATTCAATGAGTTGTCACAGCAATACCCAATCTACTTTGCATTCAACAGCGACAAAATTGTCAACCCAGACATCATTGATAGCTATGTAAAAGCAATTAATAAGATTGACAAAAATGCTTTAATTGAAGTTAACGCATACTGTGACGAACGTGGTTCAGAACAATACAACTACGACTTGGGCGCAAAAAGAGCTTTAGCTGTAAAAGAAGCTTTTGAAGCTGCTGGTATCAACAACAGAATTGACACAGCTATTTCACACGGAAAACGCGACTATGACAAATCTTTAGGTTTTGCAAAGAACCGTAAAGCTATACTGGTTGCAAGTGTTAACAAATAATTTTTAGGTTATGGTAAAGCAATTTACCATTCCTTGTAGTTTTAATGGTGAAGCCGCTCCTGTGACTTTTTATATCGGTCATCCAGAGAGCGGACATCATCCTATTAATTTTCAAATGAATTGGCTGTCATCAGCCAAAGGTGGGGTTGTCCCTCAAGATTTAGTAGATACTCTCAAAAATTTACAGGATTTGGCATATGAAAATGGCGCTGATTTTGAAGAGATGTGTTATTATGCTCTAATTTCTGCAACCAGCAACAACACAGCCGGCAATGGCGTAACCAAAGAAAGCATTACTGGATATGCTGATGAATTTATTAAAAACGAGCTTGGCGAAGATTATGTTGAAGACACACTTGCGGCAGCGGATAGCCAAGATGATACACAGACACAAGCTCGGCAGTCTCAACAAACGACAAGTGATAGTACAGTGGCACAAAATGCAACAACAAGCAAACCATCCAGTAGTAGCACAGGCAGTGATGATAGCGATTTGATTGATGACATCGATTCACTTTTGACATCACTTGATGATAGTGGTTCAAGTGGTTCAAGTAGCTCTGGTGGTAACACAACTTACCATGCATTAAGTTTATCCAGTTTGTCCAGTAGCAGTAATTATAGTGATAATGATGATTTGCTAATGGAAGATGATAATTTGTTGTCTGACAATGTTGATAGCAGCGCAAGTAGTTCAAGCGCAAGTGGTTCACAAACTTCTGATGATAATTCACTTGCAAATGAAATAGATGCTTTGTTGAATGAGCTGTCTGGTGAAAGTGTTAGTGCAACAAGCGGAAAAGTCAACAGTGCTGTCTACGGCGAAGATGAAGATTTACTTTAACAACTAAAACATTTTAATTCTTTTGGCGTGGCGACCGCCTTCAAACTTTGTGGTTAAAAACTTGAAGACAATTTTGTCAACTTCGTCCTGATTGACGTATTGCGCGCCAATGCAAAGCACATTAGCGTTATTATGTCTTCGTGTCATTTCAGCCAGCTTTTCGTTGTGGCAAAGTCCCGCTCTGATGCGTTTATAGCGGTTTGCAACCATGCTCATACCAATACCTGTTGCACAAATTAAAATGCCAAAATTCTTCTGTTCGGCATCCTTTCTGAATGGAACAAATTTGCGCAATCTTTTAACCAGCCGCTTGGCGTAAATAGGATAATGCGTGCTCATGTTTGTATCTGTTCCAACATCAAAAATCTCAATTTTATCTTCAATAATTTTTGATGTATTTAGATTACGAAGAATTCGCTTGATTTTCTCTTTCAACTCCACTCCACAGTGGTCTGAACCAATAAAAACACGCATAAACATCGCCAAATTTGAAAAACAAAAAAATTTGTCAAGTAATTTTTCTTCAAAAATGCAAATTTTTATCTTGTCATAATTCTTTCAAAATTGTAATATTGTATGTTTTTGAATGCCAACTGACTACATAAGTTATAACACTGACGAGGACTGTTTTGGAAGCTTGAATAATAATTACAACCTCAAAAACAGTGATGTAGAAAGCTGCACTGACTACTTTGATGTTGTACCAGATGGAAATCTCTATACGTTTGACGGAACGCCTATTTTTGCTGTCCGAATGCGTGTAAAAGGCGTTGAACGTATCATGGAAATGTATAAAAATAAATACAAATTCAAAGCCGATGTACTGTCCTACAAAATCAACTCAAATCAATATACACTTTACAGCAGCGACTTGCGCCAGATGTATCTAACACAAAGTGAAGCAGTAAAATATTTCTTCAACTTTGACAGCTTGCAAGAAGGTGAATTAAAAGGAATGGTCATCGTAGTCACAAATGCAGATAACAGGATGATACACGCTGTACCATATATTTACGGGACAATTGATGGTCGTAAGAAAATAATTTTCCTTGACCCATTTGGAGAGATAAGCTGCTACTCTGGATGCATCGTTGGTGCGGAGTTTTTCTACAATAATTACAAAGACATTGACTGCTATTGTCATGGCCGAACATTACAAGCCGACCACCATTCATGCGGGATTATTGCTTGTGATTTCTTGAAAAATTGTCTGAAAAATAATGCCAAACTTGCAAAGAAAATCATGAAATGCGTCAAAATGCGGACAGAAGTTTTTGATGATGCAAACGGTTTGCAGACAATCGTGAATGTATTTGAAACACCAAATGAGTTAGTGAAATTCTCACAAATTAGCCCAAAGAAAGCCGAGGAGGATGTCATAAACGGCATTTTCAATGGCAATGAGAAAGAAAATCGTCATCATTGGTTTATGGATCACATCAGGACGCTCCTCTATTATAGAGATCCGAACCCATATGATCCAAACGCAAATGTAATTGTTGATGACATTACAAATATTGAAAAAAAGGAAATAAATACAGCATTTTTGGAGAAGGGACACAAATATGCCGAGCTAATCATGCGGGAGGTTGGGCAAGTTGAAGGATATGATCCTAAGTATTGGCTCTCTGTGATTAGAGGACAAAATGAGAAAAGCAGTTCCGTTGTAAGGTTTATCAAAACTTTGAGAAAATTATTGAAATAATTTTTATTATAAAGATGTTGTTGCGCAGCGCGGAGCGCATTTGGCCGCCGAGCGTAGCGAGGAGGAGCGTAGCGGTGCCAAATGGCGAGGGCGTGGCCTCGGGCAGCGCAACATAAAAAAAATCATTCTTCACCACCACCTTGCTCTTCCTGTGGAGCAACCCAATCCTCGTTTTCTTCTTTTATGTAGTCATTGATTTTGAATTCAACTCGCGTATTTGCACGCTTTTTTGCATCAATGTGATAGTTAAAAAACATTGTAATAACCAAATGTTTTTCTGGATAAAGCTTTGAATTCACAGAATTCGTAAGATAGACCTTGGCACCTATTGGCGTTTTTGAACCAGAAATTGAAGCGTAAATTCTTTCATAAATATTCAGTTTTTCATAGATAAATTCAATCTTCTCAATTTTTGTATCGCGCTGCAATTTTAGTAGCGACAACGACAAATCACCGTCTACATCTGTGCTTGCATCATGCATGTATTTATCAAAAACATCGGCAGTTGACAGGTTCTTAACAATACTCGCCTTCAAACGCATAGCATCCATTGGTTGTTGCTTTTTTGCCTCATATTTAAAGCTCTCGTGGTTCATTACGTAGCGTTCTATCATCAGCCTCAACACACCTAAGCTCTGGTCTTTTGTATCTTGCATTGGTGTCACTTTTATGTAGGTATTTTTTTTGTCTTTATGATCCACGAAAATAACATAGTGCTCCACAGTCGCTTTTGATGCCTTGACACTGTCAATGATAATAAATGCGCGCCAAAAACACAGACAAGCCAGCACAAGAATTAGTAGATACGAAAAGCGCTCGCTTGCGCAGTCAACGAACATCGTGTTATACCACTTTCTGGCGTTGTCGTAATATGCATCATTCACAAGCCACTATTTTCAGCAGCAGATAATTGTCAAGATGTGTTGTGCTGCCCGAGGCCACGCCCTCGCCGTTTGTATTTCGCTCCTCGCGTTGCTCCTCGCAC
>CAMNMI010000009.1 GCA_946544555.1 uncultured Rickettsiales bacterium | reverse complement strand
TCTGTCAACGATGATTTCAAGGTGCAACTCACCCATTCCCTTCAAAATTGTCTGACCTGTCTCCTCAATGGTTTCAACCTGCAACGATGGGTCTTCCGCAACCAACCTGCTGATTGCAATACCCATTTTCTCTTGGTCGGCCTGCGTTTTTGGCTCAACTGCAATTTGAATAACTGGGTCTGGGAACTCCATTTTTTCCAACACGATTGGTTTGTCAATGGCACACAGCGTGTCACCTGTGGTCGTGTTTTTCAGTCCTGCCAGCGCCACAATGTCTCCCGCCTTTGCGACCTTAATGTCCTCCCTGTTATTAGAGTGCATCAACAGCATACGGCCAATTCTCTCCTTTGAACCTTTAATACTATTCAAAACCGCGGTGCCGGCCTCCAACTTACCCGAATAAATACGCAAGAATGTGATGGAGCCAACAAATGGGTCGTTTGCAATTTTAAACGCCAAACCCGCAAATGGCTCGTTTTCATTAGGGTGCCTGACTTCCTCCTCGTCCGTGTTAGGATTTGTCCCCTTAATACTTTCAATGTCAAGTGGCGATGGAAGATAATCCACAACTGCATCCAGCAACAACTGCACACCCTTGTTTTTAAACGCCGAACCGCACAGCACTGGCACAAATTTGAACGCAATCGTTCCCTTGCGGATGCACTTTTTTATCTCCTCATTTGAGATGGTCTCCCCCCCCAAATATTTCTCCATCAAGTCATCGTCCATTTCCACGGCTGTCTCAATCATTGTGGTTCTGTATGCCTCGGCTTTTTCCTTATACTCCGCTGGAATTTCCTCATATCTTGGGTCAATTCCGCTTGCGCCTGCATCAAAATATACGGCCTTCATTGACATCAAATCAATCACGCCGGTGAAGGTCTCCCCCGAGCCGATTGGCAAGATAATTGGCAGCGGTTTTGCGCCTAAGCGGTCAACAATCATGTCAACGCAGCGGTAGAAATTTGCGCCCGTTCTGTCCATTTTGTTGCAAAAACAAATACGTGGCACATTATATTTATCTGCCTGACGCCACACTGTCTCACTTTGTGGTTCAACTCCTGCGACACCGTCAAATACAGTCACGGCACCGTCAAGCACACGCAGCGAACGCTCTACCTCAACGGTAAAGTCCACGTGTCCCGGCGTATCAATCAGGTTAATTCTGTGGTTTTTCCAGAAGCAAGTTGTGGCTGCGGACGTAATAGTAATACCACGCTCCTGCTCTTGTTCCATCCAGTCCATAGTGGCCGCGCCCTCGTGCACCTCACCGATTTTGTGTGTCTTTCCTGTGTAGAACAAAATACGCTCACTTGTTGTGGTTTTTCCAGCGTCAATGTGCGCCATGATACCGATATTACGATATTTATCCAATGTATATTCAGCCATATCCAAAACTACTTATTCTCCTTGTTTTTGAACTCGTCCAGCGCCACTCCCAAGACATCTGCCAGCGATGCGCCGGTGTTGTCTGAGCCATACTTTTCAAGTATCTTTTTGTATTCCTCTTCCTCCAAATCTTTGATTGACAGAACAAGCTTTTTGGCGTTCAAATCAAATGCGATAATCTTCGCATCAACCTTGTTGCCGACTGTGAAACGATCCAATCTTTGATCAAGTTTCTCCCTTGACAAATTGGCCTTTTTGATTGATGAATAGACACCCGGCACGACCTCAACTTCCATGCGGTCTGCTTTCAAACCAACAACTGTGCAGGTGACATTGTTGCCAACCACGAACAGGTCTTTGTGTGCCTCAAATGGGTTCTCCGTGAGCTGCTTTATTCCAAATGCAATCTTTGTGAATTTCTCATCTATTGACAAGTAGACAACCTTGACTTTGTCGCCAACTTTGTATCTTGACAGCGCATCAACATCGGCCAGCCACGCGAGATTTTCCAAGCTGACAAGTCCTTCAACTTCGCCAACTGCAACGAAGAAACCGTAATCAACAACCTTGACAATCTCTCCATCAAACTGCTCGCCCTCTTTGTGAGCTTCTGCAAACTCTTTCCATGGGTTCCTCAACAAGCGGCGGACTGACAACGAAACTCTCTGCTTGTCGCCGTCAATCTCCATGACCATGGCCTCAATTTCATCACCTTCTTTGTATTCTTTCAGTTTTTCACTGCCACCACTACCCCAGACAAGCTCACTGACGTGCACCATGCCTTCAACTCCTTTGGCGACTTCAACAAACAAACCGTAGTTCGTAATTGTTGTGATTTTTCCTTTGATTGCCTTGCCGACTTCAACATCTTTGACAAGTTTCAGCCATGCATTTTCAGTCAAGTGCTTCATGCTGACTGCAATTTTATTGTTAGCTTTGTCAAGCTTTATAACTTTGGCTTTGACTTCTTCTCCAACCGACAAAACCTCTGATGGGTGACCGATTTTTGACCATGAAATATCTGCAATGTGAAGCAATGCGTCAACACCAAATCCAAGGTCAATGAAGACACCATAATCAGTAATATTGCGGACTTTTCCTTCCACTGTCATGCCCTCGTGAGCAGTTGCATAGAAGCTCTCTCTTGCATCTTTATATGTGTCATCAATGACCGCCTTACGTGATACAATCGCATTTTTATCATCAAAACCGATAACCTTGAAGCTGCACTTTTTACCGACTAAATAGCTGATGTCTGTGACATTTCCCTCGTCAATTTGGCTACCTGGCAGGAATGCAATAAAGCCATCAAAGTCAACTGACAATCCGCCCTTGACCTTGGCAAATGGAATACCTTCAATGGCCTCGCCGCTGGCATAAGCAGCTTTCAATTTAGCTTTACTCTCTTCTTTAATAGCATTCTCGCGGCTCAACAAATATCCTCCGTTGCGCCCGTCAACTGACATGACATATACCTTAACTGTGTCGCCAACCTGCAAATTCTGCTCGTCATCCTTCTTGAAAAACTCTTTCATTGGGATTATTCCCTCACTTTTCAGGCCTGCGTCAACAATCACAATCCCTTTTTTACGATCAATAGAAACCACTTTTCCATCAACAACGCTACCGACAGCACCAATATTACTGTGTGCAAAGCTATCAAAATATGCATAAACCAAGTCGGTTTTTCTTACGTTCAATTCAGACATCTAAATTTTTTTAAAAAACGCACCTGCATTATACGTGGATTTTTATTGTCAAGGGGGAGATGTTTGGAATGAGTGTGGCACGTTTAAATACTTTACTTAGTTCTGATTGTTGGCATGTTTGCTCTTTTTAGAGGTGAAAAACTGAGCCTTCAACAAAAATCTTCCATTTTAGATAATTTTTCAGGATTACTGCAGGCAAGATCCAAAACTTTCCGAGAGGCATTAACAATCTCTTTAAACTCATCGGCGAATATATTACCTCGTGTGTGTCTATGTTTTTTTGCTGCTTCCCGTAATACATTAATTCCGCGTTGAATACCTCTATGGTAATTAAGTATACCATTCACGTTGTACATTTTATTTCCATTTATTTCTACGGAATCTTCTTCTTCAACGCATGAATCTCTATGTTTTTTGCCGTACCAAGTTTCAACAAATGACTTACCATCTAGTTTGTTTCTATAAAACTCGTTTCTACCTTGATATTTGGATATAGCATCTAAATACTCCTTCGCGGTTTGGTGAGTAACAATGTCATAATTGTCATCATAATTCTTAGTTATGTCGCTTGTGATTTTGCATTCTTTTATTGCATTGTCTATTTCCTTTTGACAACTTTTCTTCCATAGTTCGTAGGTTGGCTCTACGATTAGTTTAACAAAAGCTAATGCTCTACTGTTTTTGTGTTTTGACATCAAATACTTAAAAATATCCATTTCGGCTTTAAAAGCCACAACCAATTGTTTAATGGTTAAATTATTACTTATTTTATTAGCTTTCATAATTCCATTTGTTGTTCCTTTTTTAGCCAGATGATTGATATATTTGTATTTATTGTTCTCAAAAACGCTGTTTTCTGTTAGCTTTTTTGGAATTGATTCACAAAATTTAATTAATTCATCGTTGCTTCCTTTATCCTCTGTATTATAAGTTCTAGACTGACCTTCATCGTTGCTTCCTTTATCCTCTGTATTATAAGTTCTAGACTGACCTTTTAAATTAGCTTTTAACTGTTCAGTTTCACGTCGCTTTTTTAACGGATAATTTCCTATCATAGTGTAAATCTTAAAACTACAAACATTGTATCAAATTTTTCAACAAACGCAAGCAAAATCTGATATTTGACAATAAAATATTTCTTCTATAATGAAATTTGTTATGGTTGACAAGAACATTCAGATAGCCAATTCAGTAATCCAAAAGGAGGTTGAGGCAATGCAAAAGTTGCAAAATTGCATTGACAAGAATTTCATTGCTGCAGTCAAACTGATTGCAAAATCAAAGGGACGTATTCTAACAAGTGGCATCGGCAAGAGTGGTCTGATTGGCCGTAAAGTGTCTGCGTGCTTTGCGTCAATAGGAATTCCAAGTTTTTCTATCCATCCAGTTGAGGCCGTGCATGGCGATCTCGGCAGCTTTGAAAGTGATGATATTTTGATTGCCTTATCTCACTCTGGCAATACGGAAGAGATGAAAAATGTTGTATTGTATTGCAAAAAACATGGTATCAAAAGCATTGGTATAACCAGCAACAGGAACTCATTTTTAGGTAAAGAATGCGATATTGCTATTGTTTATGACTGCAAAGAAGAGGCCATAGATGGCTTTCCGGTGCCAACAACATCATGTGTTTTGGTGCTTGCTATCTGCGATGCGCTGACTGCGTGCGCAATTAAACACCGAAAAATATCACAAGAGCAATACGGCGAATGGCACAGCGGTGGTACTATTGGTAGGGCAATGAGGAGGATTGTTGGGAAGAAAAAGAAAGATTGCCAAAAAAATCAAACCAGCAAGTAATCGTTGTTGTGGGTATAGATTTCAAGCAATGATGGCGTGTTTGTTTTACTATCTTGACAATTAAAAAACCCATTTCTATACTCACAAAGTATTGCGGGGTAGAGCAGCCCGGTAGCTCGTCAGGCTCATAACCTGAAGGTCGTTGGTTCAAATCCAGCCCCCGCAACCGAATTTTGTTCATTTCCTCAACTTACTAATTTTTTGTTATGTTTCGCTGCCCGAGGCCCACGCCCTCGCGGTTTTTAATCTCTTCGCTCTCCTGTCGGCGCTTACGCACCTCCTCGCTCGGAGTAAAAACTCGCTCCGCTCAGCTCAACATATCACCCATTTCCTTCTTGACAATTAAATTTTATAATTATCCTGTCCATGTATTTTATGGCAACATTTGAATATAATGCAGATTTTACAATTCAGGACTTGATTGACTTGAAAGTTCACATGGGACACCGCGTTGGCGCCTTGAACCCAAAAATGAGGGACTACGTATTTGGAACAAAAAACGGCATAAGCATCATTGATGTGCGTAAGACATACGCAGGCGTTCAGAGAGCATTGAACACACTGTACAGATACGGCCGCATGGGGAAGAAGATTTTGTTTGTTGGAACGGCTCCACAAGTGGCCCCGATTGTTAAAGAGTATGCTGAAAAGTGTGGACAATTTTACGTCACTGATCGCTGGTTAGGAGGCATTTTGACAAACTGGTACACCGTATCAAAGTCAATCAAAACACTGATTTCATACAACAAAATCTTGGAGGACGGCGAGTCGGGGCTCTCAAAAAAGGAGCTGTTGACAGTTACCAAAAACCGCGACAAGTTGATGTCAAGCTTTGGCGGACTTATGAATCTCCGCGGACGCCCTGATTTAGTCATTGTCTTCAACACAACTGTGGACTATTTGGCGGTCAAAGAGGCGCTCGCAATTGGTATTCCAACCATTGCATTACTTGATACAAACGCAGACATCACGGACGTGAACTATCCAATTGTATCAAATGACGACAGTGCAAGTGTCACAAAGTTCTTCTGCGAGGAGTTCTCAAAGGCGATTATGGCTGGCGTTCAAGACAAAATGAAGGAAAGCGGCGTTGACATGAGTACTCTTTTGAAGGGCAAAAACAAGGATACCTCCATTAAAGACATGGGAAACGAGGTTAAAGACGAACAAAAATAATTATATGGCTGGAAACTTGGAGTTGATTAAGAAATTGCGCGAGGCGAGTGGTGCTGGTATTTCTGCATGCCAAAAGGCATTAAAAGAGTGCGGAGATGACTACGATAAGGCATTTGACTTTTTGAGAAAGCAAGGCATATCAAAGGCATCATCAAAGGCGGACAGAGCTACTTCGGAAGGGCTTTGCTGTGTAGCTACGAATGCAAACGGAATTGCAGTTGTAAAGTTGAGCTGCGAGACAGATTTTGTTGCAAAAAATGAGAAGTTCCAAGCGCTTGTCAACAACCTAACACAGGCGGCGCTGAACGGCAAGATTAACTCTGTTGATGGACTTTTGAGCGCGGATGTCAACGGCCAAAATGGCAAGGACGCAATCGCAGAAGGGATTGCTTCAATCGGTGAGAATATTGTATTAAGTCAAGTTGTTTATCATGAGTTGGTAAGCGGTCAGAGCGCACATTTTTACGTTCACAACAAAGTTGAAGGTCAAGACAACATGGGAACGATTGTCTCGGCGATTGTTGCGGCCGGCTGCGACAGCGAAGATGCAAAATTGCTCGTCAAGCAAGTAAATATGCATATCGCCGCGATGTCTCCATTGGCATTGAGCGAGGAGAGTATCAGCGCAGACGTGATTGCACGCGAGAAAGCGATTTACGAAGAGCAGGTGGCGCAGCTCAACAAGCCGGCTGAAATAGCGGCCAAAATGGTTGACGGCAAACTGCGTAAGTTCTTTGAGGAGAGTGTTTTGACAAAGCAGGCATTCATTTTGGATAACAAAAGCACTGTTGGAGAGGTTTTGGCGAAGTTCAATAAGGACAACGGTGCCAAATTGGAGATTATCTCTTTTGACAGAGTTTCTGTGAAATAGAATGAGCAAGAGCGAGAAATCCACTGATTTGGTGGTTCCAGAGGAGAACAGTTTGGCTTCAAACGAGTGCGACAGCGAGGTTTATAATTTGTATAATGGCGGTGGTTGTGAAAATGGCGAGCTAATTGACAACGAGTTTTCACTGGCGATGTCTGACGAGGGTGATGTGTTGCGGAAGTATATCCAGCATGTGTCGCAGTTTCCAATGTTGTCAGCGGAGGACGAGGAGCGGCTGTTTAATGAGTATTTTGACAAAGGCAACCAGCAAGCAGGGCAGGCCATCGTTCTGAGCCATATGCGACTGGTTGTGAAAATCGCGCTGCAATATCGGCGCTACGGTATTAACATCATGGACCTCATCGCAGAGGGCAACGCAGGCCTTATGAAAGCGCTTCAAAAGTTTGATCGTAGCAAGCATGTGCGCTTTTCAACCTACGCTGTGCTGTGGATAAAATCGTGCATTCAGGATTTCATTTTGAAATCGTGGTCAATGGTCAAGGTTGGCTCGGTAGCACTTCGGAAGCAGCTTCTCTTTAATTTGAAGGGCGTCAAGCAGATGCTAAAAATTGGTGCGGACACGAATTACAGCGAGCAGAACAAGAAGTTGGCGCAGCACTTTGGAGTGAGCAATCTTGAAATGGCAGAGGCTACTGACAGCTTGCGCCACCGCGATGTTGAGCTTGAAGCGCCTACGCCAAACCACGAAGGCGGCAGTTTGTTGAATACGATTACTAATAATGAGGGGAATTTTGATGATGAGTTTGCGGATGAGGAAGATGAGAAATACCGTAAAAAGATATTTCGCGAGAGCTTGGCGATGTTGAACGAACGGCAGCGTGAGGTTATTATGGGGCGCTATTTGAGTGAGAAAAAGCACACATTGGAGGAGTTGAGTGAGCGCTTACATGTGTCAAAAGAGCGTGTACGTCAGATTGAGGTGGAGGCTATTAGGAAGCTGAAAAAGTTTGCGGAGGATTACGATAATTGATTGGTTGTATTGGTGCGGAGCGCGTTTGTTGCGCTGGGCGGAGCGAGTTTGGCCGCCGAGGAACGAGGCGCAGCCAAACCGCGAGGGCGTGGCCTCGGGCGGCGCAAAAAAGAGAAAATGAAGTTAAATATTTACAATTAAAATTATAAAAAAACCGTGAAATGTGTTTATCAGTACAAATGTTTTAAATGGCAGTTATGACGTTATTATCATCGGCGGAGGAAATGCTGGAATAGAGGCCTCAACGGCGGCTGCGAGGATTGGCGCGAGGACATTGCTGATAACTTTCAACTACAAAAACCTTGGAACATTGTCATGCAATCCCTCTATTGGAGGCATCGGAAAGGGGACAGTTGTCAGAGAAATTGATGCTTTGGATGGCATTATGGCACGAGCAACGGACATGGCAAGCATTAACAGAAAGAACTTGAATGCCAGCAAAGGCCCAGCTGTTTGGGGGCCACGGCACCAGATTGATAGGGATTTATATCGCTCGGCAATGAGGGATTTGTTGCAGGATTATCCAAACCTTGACATTGTTGAAAATCAGGTGGTGAAGTTAATCATTGAAAACAACAAAGTGCGCGGAGTTGAGCTTGCAAGCGGTGAAACCATCAGTTGCAAAGCGGTTGTGATAACCACTGGGACATTTTTGAACGGGCGGACAATCTGCGGTGAGGAGAGGGTAAGTGCAGGGCGCATTCATGAGCCACCGTCAATAGATTTGGCAAATTATTTACATACTCTCGGTCTGACAATGACGCGCCTAAAAACTGGCACGCCATGTCGTCTTGACAAGGACACAATCAACTACGAAGGTCTGGAAATTCAGGCCAGTGACACCACGACCATGCCAATGTCCTACCTTGATGACGAAGTGCTTGTGCCGCAGTTGGATTGCTACATCACCTACACGAACGAGGCGAGCCACAAAGTCATTCGTGACGGCTGGGACAGAATTCCTGCGGTGAATGGAGACATAAAATACAATGGCCCGCGTTATTGTCCTTCCATTGAGACAAAATTGCAGCGCTTTGACCATCCACGTCATCAAGTTTTTTTGGAGCCAGAGGGCTTAACAAGCAATCTTGTGTATCCAAACGGCATATCAACATCTATGCCGAAGGACATGCAAGATGCATTCATTCACACCATCAAAGGGCTTGAAAATGCAAAAATAATGCAGTATGGCTATGCGATTGAATATGACTTGGTTGACCCTCGGGAAGTCAAGCAAACGCTGGAAACGAAGAAGATTGAAGGACTGTTTTTGGCTGGACAAATCATCGGTACAACTGGCTACGAGGAGGCTGGTGGACTGGGTTGCATTGCGGGAATAAACGCTGGGCTTTTTGCAGGTTTTAGCAGGAACAAGGAGTTTATCTTGTCGCGCGAACAGGCCTACATTGGCGTGATGATTGATGACATAACCACTCTGGGAGTGGGCGCAGAGCCATATCGTCTTTTCACATCAAGGAGCGAATATCGTCTTGCTTGCAGAGCTGACAATGCTGATTTCCGACTTACAGAATTGGGCTACAAAATTGGCTGCGTTGGCGAGACAAGATGGCAAGTTTTTTCACAGTTGAGGGCTGAAAGTGATAGCATAAAAAGAGCATTGCTTGACAAAAAACTTACACCAAATGAATGGCTAAAACTTGGCATTGAAATCAACAATGATGGCGCAGCACGGTCGGCTTACGAGCTGTTGAGTTATCCAAACATTGACAAGAAAAAAATCTTCCAGATTTGTAATTTTTCTTTTGACAATTAAAACAAAATATTACTATCAGTTGATTTGTTATGAAAAACAAAGGTGTTATTGTGGGTATTGTTGTTGCACTTGCAGTTTTTGGCATTGCTGTGTTAAAATTTTTCTTATAGTAATCATGATTAAAATATCTCGCAGAGCCGCCGAACATGTCATTTTTGATGCGATGTATGAGAAATATATTGCACGTCAGGAGAGAAATATTTCAGAAATGCGACAAAACCAGAATGTGAAAATTCCTGCAAATTTTGACTACAAAATGGTCAGAGCACTGTCAAATGAAGAGGTTGAAAAACTTACTCAAACAAAACCAGAAACACTTCATCAAGCCAGTAGAATTCCTGGTATCACTCCAACAAGCGTGCTTGCAATTTTAGAGAAGATAAAGAAATGACCTTGCAATTAAAAATTTAATATTTTTCTTCAAAACATGAATTTCATCAAAACAATTATTTTGTCATTAACCCTGATGGTGGCAAACTCCACCAACTCTTTCTCTCTAAACAACAACCAGCATATTCCCGTGTTTTTGGCAGCAGATGATAATTATGCTCCATTTGTTGCAACGACCATGGCTTCGATTTTGAAGAATACAAAATCGCACATTGATTTTTATGTGTTGAGTAATAAAATTTCAAAAATAAATCAACAAAAGATAAAAAACACAAAGAATTTTTTTCCTAATAGTCGTTTTTCTGTCAGATTTCGTGAAATTGATATGGAAAAGTTTGAAAAATTTAACGGTGGTTTTTCTCATATAACAATTACAGCATATGCAAGATGGATGATACCTGATTTATATCCAAATTTAAACAAAGCAATTTATCTTGATGATGATATTATCGTTGTTGGTGACATTGCCGAATTATACAATCAAAACTTAGAAGGGAATATAGTTGGCGCAGTTCACGATGTGAGTGATATATCTCCAAATGGACCAAGTAGATATAATCTTCTAAAACGATATGGTAAATTTAAAAATGAATATGTTTGGAATTCAGGTGTATATCTAATTGATTGTAAAAAATGGCGTGAAAATGATATTACACGCAAATTAATTGCACAAAAGCAAGAAATTATTGATTATCATAAAAAACATAACTTAAAACTTGGTTCTGCCGACCAAGACACTTTGAATGTTATTCTGCAAGATTATAAGGCTTTGCCACTAAAATATAATGTGCATCCTTTTGCTATTAACGAGTGCAAAAAACGCAATAATTGCAGTCAATTACTTGGGCAAGAAGGAGATGAATTATTTAGGGATGCCACAATTATCCACTATACATCACCGGTAAAACCATGGTTAGATAAAAAAAGTACTTATGCTCATGAATTCTGGAAAATAGTTCCATACACCGATTTTGCCGATGAAATCAAACAAATTCATGACAACTACCAGAGAGATATGAAGATTATAAAAAATAGTGATAAACATGCTAAGTCCATTAACAATAGGATTAATGTTATTTATATTCTGCTTGGCATTTTGATTGGCCTGAATGCTATTGTGCTGTTTGTTTTTGTGAGGAGGAGGAGATATTGACATTAAAATTAAATGTCTTCCAAGCGAGTGATTTATGTCAATATTGTCAGACAAAGAGATTGCTGAAAGATGTGAAAAGGAGAGCATGATTGAGCCGTTTGTCAAGGAACTTGTGCGCAAAGACACAAACGCAAAGTTGCTTTCTTATGGTCTTTCTTCATATGGTTATGATGTTCGGGTTTCCAACGAGTTCAAAATTTTCACAAACATCAACAACAGCGTGATTGACCCGAAGAATTTTTCAAACGACAATTTTGTTACAAAAACAACCGACTGTTGTATATTGCCACCAAACAGTTTTGCGCTTGCAAATACAGTTGAGACATTCAAAATTCCGCGCGACATCATTGTTGTGTGTGTTGGAAAATCCACTTATGCCCGCTGTGGAATTGTCATAAATGTTACACCGATTGAGCCAGAATTTGAGGGGCAAGTTGTGCTTGAATTTTCAAATACAACAAACCTTCCGGCCAAGATTTACGCTAATGAAGGCGCTTGTCAATTCCTGTTTTTCAAAGCAGACACAGTTTGCGAGACATCCTACAAAGACAGAAGCGGAAAATATCAAAATCAAACGGGAATTACGTTGCCAAAGGTTTAGTTTTTATTTAAAACAACCCCTTTTGCTCCACAACTTTTTTCTCCTTCACTGCATTAGAGTAGTTGCCAAACCTGCGCGCATCGCTGTCAATTTCGCGAAAACCATATTTGGTGATAAACTTTGACAACTTGTCATTATCTAAATGCAATCTGTAATCATCCATAGTATCAATATCAACTGCATCAAATCGCAATTTTATTAGCTCCTGAGCCAATGCAAGAACGTCTTTGCTGGCTTCAAATTTCTGCCGAGTGCGGTCATCAAGTTTGCCTATGTTTGCAAAAATGTTCTCAATGGAGTTATACTGTTGCAGCAGTTTGATAGCACCCTTGGGGCCAATTCCATTCACACCAAACACGTTATCGCAATGGTCGCCGACAATGGATAAATAGTCCACAATTTGGTCTGCGCGCACGCCAAAACGGCCAATCACGCCCTGCTCGTCAAGATATTGTTTTTTAGCTGGGTCATAGACACTAATTTCTCCATCCTTGACAAGCTGGCAGAGGTCCTTATCCGCAGAAACCACAACCACTTTCATGCCTCTTTTTACGGCCTCCTTTGCGAGTGATGCAATAACATCATCGGCCTCAAAGCCATATGAAAATTCTGCACGAATACCTGAAAAATCTATTAGCTCCCGCACAATTTTGAACTGTGATTTCAGCTCATCTGGTGTCTCTCGTCGGTTTGCTTTGTATTGCGTTTTGAAGTCCTCAATTTTGATGTCTTTTTCAAGGTGGAGAAATATATCCAGCAGCAGAATTTTTGGAATACTCACCACTCCGGAAGCACCGTCAACAGCAATAGGAACACCAAGCTTCTCACACACATCAATGCAATGTTGTTTATCCAGTTGCAACAGCTCAATCAGTTGCTCAGGAGAGAAATTTCTCACATCTTCAAGCTTTATGCCAGCCAAATCAAACTGCATTTTGTTCTCCTGGAACATCACTTCAAGAGATTTGTCCTCGCAGAATTTGTCATAAACATCATTGCGGAATGTTCGTTTGCCGGTGTCAAGCGCGATGGCTAAATGACTGGGCTTGGCCGAGTTTATAATGCTAATCAGCATTTTGAAAAAGCCATAAACGGCGCCAATCGGCTCACCAGTTGTGCGGGAAGTCAGGTTTGGAAGTGCATAAAATGCCCGAAAAATGAAGCCATATCCATCAATTATGTAGAACGTGTCCTCATCTGCGTGCATTTGCATGTGAAATCATTTGATGTAAAAAGGGAGGAGTTTTATTGTCAATGATGGTTATTTCTTATTATTAATTTGGTTCTTTTTGTCATTGACATTTTCCTTTGAAATCTTGACATCCGTCTTTGTTTCTTTTTTGTCTTCTTTTTTGTCCTCAATTTCATTTGTCTTTGGCAGCATCATGCTTTGGTTCACTTGAACTTTGTTCAAGTCCAAATTTGGTTTGTTTCTTTTGATTGTTGTTTGTGGATTAAATTTCTCGTCACGCTTGCTTTTTGAACCAATAATCATTGTTTTGTTTTGCGGTTTACTAATGCTGTTATTGTTTATACGAATATTGTTATCAAAAATTTGGCTTTCACGTATTTTATTAGTCTTCTTTTTCTTCGCATCAATTTTTTTGAATTTTGCTGTTTCTTTTTCAATATTAAGATTTTCATTTATATTGTCTTTTGGCTCTTCTTTTTTGTCTTCTTCATCATCTATGCTATAATTAATGTTATTAATATTAATGCTATTTTTTATTTCATTGTTATTTTTTATTTCATTTTTCGGTTTATTTATCTGTGTATTCAAATCCAAATTTATACGCTGCCCCGGCATGATACTTTGCTTTAAATCAACTTTTTCTGGTTTTATACTATTTTTTAATTTACTGATTTTCTTTATTTCCGTTAAAGCATTAAATTTTTTTGCCTCTTGTATCAAATTTTGACGAATGCCGATAGAGCTATTATTTTTATAAATATTTTGTTCTTTTTTAGCCTCTGTCAACATACCATTAAAATCAGCAAGAATATTCATTGCACACTCATATTCGGTCAATGTCATTTTTGCAACAGTTCCTCCTTGCTTTGTTTTGTTAAGTTTGCCATTAAAAAGATCTATGTAGTTATCAATAATATTATTCAAACGTTTTTTATCAAATTTTTCAACTTCTTTATTTAAGTCACTATCATTATAATCTCTGTTTGTATTATTTTTATAGTTAGATTGATAATATTTTTTTACATTATTCATGTATTGTTCCAAATATTTATCTAATAAAAATTCTCTATTAAATCTTTCATCTTTTTCTTTTAATTGTTCCATGCCATTATTGTCTACCTCACTTTGACCTTTCAGATAAGCCAAAAATTCTATGGCGCCTTTGTAATCATTTGTGATTTCATAATTCATAAATAAATCACCTGCTTGGGCATCATTATTTTTAAACTTCTTTACAATATTGGTTTGTGGATTAAATTTTTCCATATTTAAAACTATTAAAACAACCAATAATTTATCAAAAAAAATTGATTTGTAAAGAAAAATTAACAAAAAATTTAAATTTTTATTTCTGTTATTTTTTTTGTATTGGTTTGTTGCGCGGCGCGGAGCGAGTTTGGCCGCCGAGCGGAGCCAGAGCGAGAGCGAGTGCGGATGGAGCGAGACGTAGCCAAACCGCGAGGGCGTGGCCTCGGGCAGCGCAACAATTAATAAATCAAAACAAATCATTCATTTCATTTGAAAATTGTTTATTTATTTTTTTATCAATTTTGTTTTCAACTGTATTAAAATTCATGTCAAATGCATAATTATATCTTTCTAATTGAAATTTGTCGTCCTCCTTATCGTCCTCTTTGTATGGCTTTAATTCTTTAAGGATTAATCGTAGTGTTCTTTTTGGCTTTTTTGTCTTCTTATTATTTTTATCCATACATCAACTATCAAATTTTATAAAAAAATATAAAATTGTAAATCAAAAATTTAAATTCCTATCTCTGTTAATTTTTTGTATTGGTTTGTTGCGCGGCGCGGAGCGAGTTTGGCCGCCGAGCGGAGCCAGAGCGCAGCGAGGGCGGATTGAGCGAGGCGCAGCCAAACCGCGAGGGCGTGGCCTCGGGCAGCGCAACATAAATTGATGGCGTGTTTTAATTTATCTAAATTTCTATCTCCATCGCTGTTGGAGCATGGTCGGAGGTCTTTGGTTTGGCGCGGGTTTTCATGTCAACATAAATTTCCGAGATGTTGTCAATCACATTCTTGGATGACAAAAGATAGTCCAATCTCCACCCGACATTACGGTCAAAGCCACGTGTTTTGTAGTCCCACCAAGTATATTGCACGACACCGGGAAACCTCGCACGAAATGTATCATCCAGCCCAACTGCACGGATATCTCGCAAGGCCTGTCTTTCCAGTGGGTGAAAGCCAACTCCGCCATCATTTGCCTTGGGATGCGTCAAGTCAATTTCCTCCTGCGCAACATTAAAATCGCCACCAAAAATGACATATTCATCCTGAAAATTGTTGGTTTGTGCCTTGATTTCCTTCATTCTCGTCTGCACACGCTTATAAAAATTCAGTTTATATTTAAACCTCGCACTCTCCTCCAAGGTCTCGTCTGGCAGCAAAACACTTCCGCCCATCGGGACATAAACACTCGCAACACGCAAAATCTTTCCACCAACAGTGACTATTGCCTCAATGTATCTCGCCTCTTCGTCTGCCTCCTGAAAGCCATAAAGTGGCAGTTCGTCCATTTCCAAATCAATAGGATATTTTGACAAAATTGCCACGCCATTGTATGACTTTTGTCCCTTAAAAAGGTAGTTCATTCCCATGGATTGAATAGCTGAACTCGGAAAATCGCAGTCCTGACATTTTGTCTCTTGCAGCAGAATGACGTCAATTTTGTTGTCCTTGATGACACTTTTTAGCATGTCAAGCCGTATGCGGATTGAGTTTATGTTCCATGTTGCCACGCGGATTTTCATATCACCTCCAAAATGGTGCTATTGACGGGACTTGAACCCGCGACCTCTTCATTACCAATGAAGTGCACTACCAGCTGTGCTACAATAGCATCAACGCTTGGCTATCAGCGTGATTTTTAATTTCAATGATTATTTTATATCAAAAAATATTACAATTTTTATCTGGGTTTCTTTCAAATTGATAACCAGAAACTGTATTTATGTGAAAACTTGGCGAAACATTATTTGATGAACTAGAGCACTTTTTAAAGCAGCACCATTTACCGTGCTTTTTTGGTGGAATTTGATTTGGCTCTTTGGTTTGTAAAGGCATGCTATTTATCATTTTATTTACATCTTCTTTTGTTGGAAAATTCTTATTTATCGTCTTTATATTAATACCACTCTTTTCACATTCACTTTTTATGTAATCAACAAACTTATCTAATTCCATTTTCGTTATTTTTTTGCTCTCTGCATCTCTAACTAAAATACTTTTGTGGCCGAGTTTGTTGAATTGAATGTCAATAATTTCATTGATATTTTTGACAATTTCATATAATCTGTCCTTTTTAGAATTCTTAACACCTCCTCCGCACCAATTTACTCTTCGAAAAATCTTGTTTGTCATATTTATAATCAGTGATGATATTTTTGCACCTGATATATTCATTTGGTTGTTTGCTGGCACAGAATTAATTTTATTTTCATCTTTAATAATATCTTTTAACTCTTTTATTGATGTACAATTATGACACGACGCTTTAAGTCCCAAACTCTCTAACACTGCACCATTCTCACTATTCTTAACCAATTCTGTATATTTTTCTATATCCAACTTAGAATATTGACTTGCAATTTGTTTTATTTTTTCAGCAAATGTTAAATTTTCTGAAATTTCATTAATCGCATTCTCTAATTGTTTCCAATAATCATCTGATAGATTATATTGATTATGTGGTTCAAAATTTGCAAGATTATCGGACAATTGTTTTATAAACTCATGCTCTTGTTTATTTTGGGTCAATTCTTCATCGCCTTTTTTATCTGTATTTGCATTTTCAACTGAAAATCCTTTTAAGTCATTATAATCACTTACCACATATCCAATTGCCCGATGAATAAACGGCTCATAAAAATATTCTCCTTTATTACGTTCTTTTTCTAATAAAATAGATGTAGCCAGTTCTGATTTTGGTTTTATAACTTCTTGATATGCATACTTATCTGCAAAATCGTCACGTATAAAATGACAAATCAAATATTTTTGTCCACACTTTGTCGTTTTAATTCCATATTCATCAGTACTTGCTACCTGATATTTATCGTCATTGTTCGTCATTTATATAAAAACTAAACCATTCCATTATATCAACAAAGAACAATATTGCAAATTTTTGTCGTTGCGCCGCCCGAGGCCACACCCTCGCGGTTTGTATTTCGCTCCTCGCTCTTTTGTCGGCGCTCCGCGCCTCCCCGTTCCTCGAACAAACGCGCTCCGCGCTGACGCAACACAAATATCAACTTATTGACATTTAAATTTCCAATCTTATCAAAAATCGCATTCAGTTTTATTTTTCAATCCAATGTTAGAGAATTTTGCAGTATTAAGTGAGGATAGCTATATCTATAATCAGGACAGAGAGGTTTATGATGCGATTGTGGCTGAGCAAAAGCGGCAAGACGAGCATATTGAGTTGATTGCAAGTGAGAATATTGTCTCGCGGGCAGTATTGGAGGCCATGGGCTCTGTTATGACTAATAAATATGCCGAGGGCTATCCACATAAACGTTATTACGGTGGATGTGAAAATATGGATACGGTAGAGGAGCTGGCACAGGAGCGCGCCAAGAAACTCTTTAATTGTGAATATGTCAATGTGCAACCACATTCAGGAGCACAAGCAAATATGGCGGTGTTCTTTGGTCTATTACAACCAGGAGATACAGTTTTGGGACTATCACTTGACTGCGGAGGACATTTATCTCATGGGTTAAAAGCTAACATGTCCGGTAAATGGTTTAACTGTATTGGCTATGGTGTAAATGAAGATGGGTTCATTGACTACGACCAAGCAGAGCAACTTGCTATGGAACACAAACCAAAACTGATTATTACTGGATTTTCTGCATATTCTCGTATTGTTGACTGGAAGAAATTCAGAGAAATTACTGATAAGTGCGGCGCATTTTTGATGTCCGACATAGCGCACGTGGCTGGATTGATTGCAGGAGGATATTATCCAAGTCCTATTGATTATGCTGATGTGGTAACCACGACAACTCACAAAACATTGCGTGGTCCTCGTGGCGGAATGATTATGGCGAAGACAAAGGAGTTGGAGAAAAAGTTGAATTCTGCTGTATTTCCGGGAATACAAGGTGGTCCGCTGATGCATGTCATTGCTGGAAAGGCAGTAGCATTTGGAGAAGCTCTTCGTCCAGAGTGGAAAACATATTGCAAAAACATCATTGATAATGCTAAAACATTGGCTGATACTATCATGTCAAGGGGAGTGGATATTGTCAGCGGAGGAACAGATAATCACTGCATGTTGGTTGATTTGAGGAGCAAAGGCGTGACAGGATTGGCATTGGAGCGCAGATTGCAGGAGAAATACAACATTGTTTGTAATAAGAACTCTGTGCCAAATGATCCACAAAAACCAACCATTACATCTGGTGTCAGATTGGGAACCCCAGCTTGCACGACAAGAGGATTTGGTAAGGCAGAGTTTGAAAAGATAGGAAATACCATTGTTGATTGTATTGAGGAGATAGCGGGGGAGAGTAAATAAGTGTTGCGCTGCCCGAGGCCACGCC
>CAMNMI010000008.1 GCA_946544555.1 uncultured Rickettsiales bacterium | reverse complement strand
CGTTCCTCGGCGGCCAAACTCGCTCCGCCCAGCGCAACAAATCAATATAAAAATTTAACAGATATTTAACCGGCCTTCTTATCTTTTTTTTCCTTGGCCTCTTCAAGGAGTTCTTTCTCGCTCTTTTTACAGAAACGTTTTTCATCAAGTTTGCCGTCTTTTTCAACGGCCACAGCGTCATCAGTTTTTACAATACGGACTTTCTTGCAACCACTCATTGGCAAGTCATACATTGTCTCCATAAGGATATGTTCTACGATTGACCTCAACCCTCTTGCGCCTGATTTACGTTTCAAGCTCCTGTTGGCGATGATTGACAGGGCCTCGTCTGTAAATTCCAGTTCTACCTTATCCATCTCAAACAGCTTCTTATATTGCTTGACAATAGCATTCTTTGGCTTGGTAAGAACATTTATCAGATCATCCTCTGTAAGCTGATCCAGCACCGCTACAACTGGCAAACGGCCAATCAATTCAGGTATCAACCCAAACTTTGTCAAGTCATCACTTGTGACTTTCTTTATAATCTTTGCATTCTCTTTGTTGTTATTTTTGCTCTTCACATTAGCAATAAAGCCCATGGAACTGTCGCTCATGCGCTGTTTGATTATCTTCTCAATGCCCTCAAACGCACCGCCGCAAATAAACAAAATGTTTGATGTGTTAATATTATACCTCTCGCTGTTAGGATGCTTGCGGTCGCCTTCCTTTCCGACAGATGACTGTGTGCCCTCTATAATCTTCAACAGAGCTTGCTGGACGCCCTCTCCAGAGACATCGCGTGTGATTGATGGGCTCTCACTCTTACGGCCAATCTTGTCAATCTCATCAATGTAGATTATTCCCTTTTGTGCGCGCTCAACATCGCCGTTGGCATTTTGTATCAATCTTTGCAGGACATTTTCAACATCGTCCCCGACATAACCTGCTTCTGTCAAAGTTGTGGCATCTGCAATGGCAAATGGAACATTCAATAGCTTGGCAAGTGTCTGCGCGAGCAATGTCTTTCCGCAACCAGTTGGGCCAATCAGCAGAACATTTGACTTTGAAATTTCCACATCATCTTTGTTTGTCTCCGCGTATTTCAACCGCTTGTAGTGATTATAAACTGCCACTGACAGCACTTTTTTAGCATAATCCTGGCCGATGATATAGTTATCCAAAAATGCTTTTATGGCCTTTGGAGAGGACAAGTTTATGGCATTTCCTTTGTCATTTTTGCCGAATTTCTCATCAATGTTGTCGGTAATCTTGAAGTCACTTTTTGCGCCCAACAAATCAAGACAAGTTCTTATGCAATCACTGCAAATATGAGCATCACTGCCAGCAATCAGCTTTTCAACCTCTGACTGGGAAGCACCACAAAAAGAGCAATACAACATGCTTTTTCTGCCATCTCCTCCAATACCTGACATAAAATAACATCTGACTATAATAGATAAAAAGATAAAAATCAAGATGGTTGAGATGGGAAATTAAAAATGGATGTGTTGCGCAGCGCGGAGCGCGTTTGCTGGACGAAGTGTAGCGTAGCGGAGCGAGGAGATTGCAAACGGCGAGGGCGTGGCCTCGGGCGGCGCAACAGAAATCCTACTTTCTTGCCTTTGTGCTACAATGGCTTACTTATTTAGAATTTGAAATATTGACTAAACAAGTTTAGTATTAATAATAACCTTGTTGCTAATTCCCATAAACAACAGTGCAATATTGTCCTGCTTCTTCGGTCTTTTCAATTAAGACAATTTGATCAACAATTCCAGCTTTTTTGGCCGTCTCAAATATCATTTCTTTGTTCGTTTGTGGGCTTGTGGAACATGTTTTCCCTTGCTTGATTTGTTGTTTTAAGTTAATGGGTTTAGAAATAAAGATATAATCAGAATTGTGATAACTTCTTTCAAAGCGTGGAAAACATCCGCCGACAAGCAACAAACCCACTGACAGACAACAGATTTTCTTTGCAAGCATATTACTCTCCATAGACAATAGTGCAGTGTTTATAGTGCGCCAACCCTCTGTGCCACAGATAATCATAATCTTCTTCCAAACCTTCTGTTCTTTCTATAAACTCAACACGTTTGGTTAATCCACCATTTTTAATGGCCTGATAAACACTTTCTTCACCACCATGCAACTCTGAACGACATGCAATACCGACTTTACCATTCTTCAAATCAAATGGCCTCTTTAATGGCACAAACTTTTCACTTATCTGCCCAGATCTTTTAATATAATTTCCTCCACAAGCAGTTAATAACAGAGATACAGAAACCAAACCAGATAACAAAACAAAGTTCTTCATAAGAGAAGCGACATTCAAACATTTTAATTGTCAAGGCATTAGATGGTTGCAAACGGCGAGTGCGTGGCCTCGGACAGCGCAACATAAAAAATACTTAATATAATCGTACAAAAAGAATTGATTATTTTTTCTTTGTTTGTTATACTGATCTCAGTTTAAGAGCGTTTTTTATGGAAAAGAAAAAAATGGTTAAATGTAATGATTTATTAGAAAATGTTAAAGATCAAAAGGCTCGTGATTGGTTTTTGGAAAACATTCATGAAAAAGAGATAAGAGAACGAATGTTCTTTACTGATAAAGACAATAATATAGACAAACTGTTTTCCATTACAAATGGTCAGGATCAAGATGAAGAACATGAAAGAAGAAATGCTATTATCAAACAGGGAACTTTTGATAACCAAATACAAGGAGGAATTTATAATGTGTTCATGCCTGATAAAAATACATATTTTCATGCAGCAATAGCATCAGATCTAACAAAATCAACATTAGAAATTTTACAGCACATCAAGAAAGTAGCTGACAACAGCAAACTCAAATTAGAAGATTTAGTGCCATTCAAACAAATGGATAGTGGTGAATATGGGCCAAAGAAAAATTTTTTAATGCTCGCAATTGCGAAAAAATATGACAATGTAGATTTTGAGCCTTTTTTTATTCCTAAAATGACAGAAGAAGAATATGATAAAGAAAAAAAATTAATAGAAAAAACTTTAAAAGAAACTGCTGGACAAATTAAACCAGAAGCTCGGGAACAATTAAGCAATTCATTGTATGAAGATCTTAAAGCGGAGAAAAAATCAAGAGAACATGACAGAACCGTTTTGCACAAAGATCATCATTATTGCAGCTATAACCTTCATGATGCTGCCCTCATAAAATGGTTAATTATAAATGCGCCAAATGATTGCTTGATACAAAAAGATGGTGAAGGATATAATATTGTTGACTATGCCATCATGAAAATGGATAAAGATATTTTGGAACAACTCCTAAAAAAAGATAAGGAAAGAAAATTAGGACTGTTGCAAAATTCAAAGTTGCTTAAAAAGATATATTGCAATAATTTTAATTATGAGGAGGCAAGCAAAATGGTGAACAAACGTTATGGCATGACACCAGCGATAGCCAACAGGATTGATTGGTATAACCAAAAAAGAGATGTTTTAGGAGTATTGAATGCTTATATTGATAATTGTAAAGATGAGGAGCTGAAAAAAATTAAATCAATGGCAGCAAACAGCAACTTAAAGAATGCTCTTAATAGAGACATACATTTTGGTATTAAAGGATAAAAAAATGTTGTTGCGCCGCCCGAGGCCACGCCCTCGCCGTTTGGCTGCGCCTCGTTCCTCGTCGGCCAAACGCGCTCCGCGCTGGCGCAACAATTTTTTCTTGACAATTAGCAACAAAATTAGATCATAAGGCGATGTTTTTAAAAAAAAGCTGGTTTAAATCCTTCACATTGATTGAACTTTCAATTGTTCTGTTTATTATATCTATGCTCGCAACAGCTGGTGTTGGTGTCTACAAAAAACTTAATCCACAATATGCATCTGATACTAAAAAGATGAAAGAAATTCAACTCGCATTGGATAGATATTATGCGGTTCACAAGAGATTGCCACGCCCAGCGAACATCACTGTTTTGCCAACATCAACGGCATTCGGGCAGGAAGTGGCACTTGGAACAAGTCCTGGTTTTCGCAAAGCAAGCTATGGATCCGATGGTTGTTTCTTTATTGTTGGCGGTGGAGTTCCAACCGTTGAACTTGGGTTAGATAATGATTATGCATTTGACAGCTACGGAAACAGAATTGAATATTGGACACATGACAGCATTGCAAGGGCAGTTGGTATTTCATATAGCGGAATAGAGGGCAGCAGTCAAATATTTCAAAATGTTTATCTTTTCAATGGTAAGTGTGGTGGTGGCGATGTGGTGTGTATTAACAGAGGAACTGGTGCTGGAAACATCACTGGCACGAGTTTTACTTACTATACAAAAAATGATTTATCCACATCGGCAAATGCAACAGGAAGAGCAAGAGATTCTATATTTATGTTTAGCTATGGTGCAAACGCAAGCACACATTCTGTAATTGGGCCAATGTATAACATGGTTGTGGTTGATGCAGTACGCAACGTTCCAATTTATGACACCCACCACAATACAGCTTATGCACTTGTTTCACATGGAAAAAGTGGTTTGTGTGCTTACAGCAGGACATCAACTTCGCCGTCCGCAATGCCAACGGATAGGAGAAAGTTCAACTGTTTGAGTTTCTGGAATAGTAGTTCGTCAACTTATACATATTCAACGGGTGCGGTAAGCTCAGCGAAACCAATTGTATTTTACCAAGGATATAGCAAGTCATTTGACAACTTGGTTTATTTTAAAACACTGGATCAACTTGTCGCAGACGCGGCTGCCATTAGGAAATTTGCCACTGGATAACATGAAGTTTTTTAAAAAAATACATCAAAGTTTTACACTTATTGAGCTGTCGGTGATATTGTTTATTGTCGGGGCAATGACAACGGCGGCGCTGGCGATGTTCAAGGCGCGCAGTGTGCAGCAGATGTCTGACCACAAAAAAGTTCAAGCCATCAGCGATGCATTGGTGCGATACTATGCAGTCCACAAGCGCTTGCCAAGGCCTGCCAATCTGAATGTTGCAATCACAAATGCAAACTTTGGAACGGAAGTTGCTCTTGGTGTTCAACCCGGTGGTGGGTTCAGAAAACAAAATTATGGATCAGATACAGGATTGACTGATAGGCCAGTCGGTTATATTGTCTCTGGAATGGTTCCTGTCGCGGAGCTTGGTTTGCCTGCTGAATACGCATTTGACAGCTACGGAAACAGAATTGAATATTGGACGCACGATTTGATAACACGTGTTTATGACTATAATTATGGAAATTTGTGTTATAATGGAACTCAAAATTGCAGGCTTGCTAATTTCACAACATCACTTGCGTCAACCACCGCTCCAAGAAATTTATCTTCAATGGCTTTGACAAATTTTCCACTTATTAAGTATAGAGGAAATTACTTGTTGCAATCTAATAATAGTGATAGAGCATATCATCCATACAACCTAACTCTATGGAACGATAATTCCGATAGAGAGATTGTAAGAGCGACACATAACACCGTTTTTGTTGTCTTGACACATGGGAAAGATGGAAAATGTTCGTATAATAGAGCGGGAGTTGCGCAAAACGCGAGGACAATTCCTTCAAGTGGAATATGTGGTGATAGTGGAACGCAAAATAATACCGCGCAAGATCAAAGAGTTTGCAACTGTGTGGCCTATTGGAATAAATATTATAAATACAGCAACACTGGCACAACAGACGATGATAATCGCGTAAAATTGCGAATTGGCTTCTCAAACAGGTTTGATAATGTTGTGGCTTTCAAAACTGTGGATGAATTGGTTGCCGAATCAAATGTAATTACAGCTTTTGCCACAAGTTAATTTGTATTTAATATTTATGTTGCGCGGCGCGGAGCGCGTTTGGCCAACGAGGAACGAGGTGTAGCCAAACCGCGAGGGCGTGGCCTCGGGCGGCGCAACACTTTCTCTTGACATTTACAAAAATAAACTATATTAAAAAGTGATATTTATATGGTAGGGTTCAGCGGAGTATTAGGCACTTCAAGAGTTAGGGAGGTTAGCAAAAATGAAGGCCTTCGCAAGTATATGCTTGGTGTGTATAACTACATGTCAGTTGCACTTGGATTGAGCGCATTGGTAGCATTTTTAGCAGCTCACAGTGGATTAACAATGGCATTGATGTCAGGTCCGCTTGGCTGGATTGTGGCATTTTCACCACTCATTCTGTCAATCGTGATGTCAGTGAAAATCACAACTGCACGCATTTCAACAATCAAGGCACTATATTTCTCATATTCAATCTTGATGGGGTTGTCAATGTCGGCAATTTTCCTCGTATTCAGTGGTGAGGATATTACAAAAACATTTTTCATTACATCAGCAATGTTCTTTTCAATGAGCATTTATGGATACAGCACTAAAAGTGATTTATCAGTATTCCGTTCATACTTGATGATGGCGGTGTTTGGCATTTTGATTGCATCAATAGTCAACATTTTCACACACAGTTCAGGAATGTCATATGCAATATCATTTATAGCAGTATTTGTATTTACATTCTTGGTTGCGCTTGACACACAAAGCTTGCGCGGAACCTACTATGCAGTTTGTCAAAATACAGACATGGCAACACGTTTTGGCATCTTCGGGGCATTGCAGTTATACATTGACTTCTTGGCGATATTCATGCATTTGTTGCAACTGTTTGGCGGTGCAGCTGCACGAAGAGATTGAATTGTATTCTTGACTTTATTTAGTGAAGTAGTAGAATACTTTTAGTTGTTTTTATGGAAGAAGTTGTTAGTGAATTAAGTCAGGAGGAGGTTGGTGAATTACAGGGTATTTTTGGCTCTGTTGATGACCCAAAAACCAAACAAATTATCTTTGATCGTTTCCTAACATATCGTCGCAGAATGGCTCGCTTGGCAGCCGTTCAAGCGTTATATTTACACGATTTGCGTCTCAAAACAAAAGCATTGGCACAGAGCCAAAACCTCTTCAATGATGGCGGAGACAAACTAAAAATTGATGCGCTAAGCTTGTGCCAAGAGGTTGTGTTCTTTTACCGCAATGTCTTCTTCACATCTCAGGAATACGGCTGGACGAAAAAGAATAAGAAAATTGACGAGAATTTCATGTTTGAGATTGTCAACACAGCACTGTCCAACCTTGTTGAAATTGACGATTATATTGCCAAGCACCTAAATCCTAACTGGACAGTGGAAAAACTTGATACCGTTCTGCGTTCAATTATTCGCTGCGCGATTGCCGAAATATTCATTGGTGAACCAATTGAAAAGGCAGTTTTGTCAAGTGAATACACAAACCTCGCAAGCAACTTCTTTGATGGTAAGGAGATTGGCTTTATCAATGGCATTACAGACAAACTCTACGACAGAGTAGTGAAAGACAGGCCATTTAAAGAGAAAACAGAGGAGAAAAAAACTGTTGCGTAATTATCCCAAAGAACTATCAACTTCGGAGCCAAAATCAGTATGATAGAAATAGACAATTTTGATAATGATATAACTCGTTACTGGTGCAATGATATACCATACGATAATGGCAAACATAAGCTTAACAGCTGTAAATGTATCATTGATGCTGAGAAATAAGAATGAAGTGCCTAAAATAGCCAGCGGGATACCAAGCATGTCGTTCATTGTGGAAATGTGAATGCGGGTATAGATATTGTCAAAACGTGCAAATCCGAGCATGGTCGTTGCTGTTAGGAAGATGCCCGCGCCAATCAAAATGTAGCCAATGGTTGCAAACATATTACTTTAAATTTTTCAATAGGTTTAGCAGTGTCGTGAATGTCCTCGCAACGCTGGAAAAAACCACAAATGCTATTCCGAGTTCTACAATGAAAATGCCGCGCGCATTGTTGTGTTCAAATGGAAGAAATGTGTAGTCCAAAAAGTGCCCTGTTATAAAAAAACTGACAATTCCGAGCCCAGCATAGAATAAAAATCCAGCCATCGCAAACCATGTGAGGACTTGATTTGATAACCGTTTTTTTGCGCTATTTAGGTTGATAAAGTAGTATAAACACAGTGCACATGCGAAGATGACACCTGCCTGGAAGCCACCACCGGGGGTGTAGTCTCCGTGCGAGTGGACATAAAACCCAAACACGAGCAGAATTGGCAATATGAACTTTGACAGCAGATTGACGATAATGCTGTCATCTTTGATATTAATTTGCGACATCTCCTGCGCGTTTTGATAGCTTGTTTTCATCAAGCGGTCTGTGATTAATGACAGGAAGTTGCGCATAGTTAGTTGATGTGAGTTGTTGTTTAAATGTCAAGAATGTTAATTATATGAATTAATGTTAACATTATGACTGTTACTAAGGTTAATCGCCTGCTCCTTCTTATTTTTTGTTGTTATAAAACGTTGTCTGATTTCTGTGATACAATTCCTATTCTTTTTTCCAGTCCACTTTTTAGTTTGATAATCAAGATTATTAACATGGTTGATTAATAATGATTGATTGTTATAACCTATATTGCTTTTATTTTTGTTCCTCATATTATCTTGTGGCTCTTGTTTTTTGTTCCTCATGTTATCACTTGGTTCTTCTTTAACAGTATCCTTCTGCCCATCATCGGTATCTTTGTTCCTAATGTTATCTTGCAGCTCTTGTTTGCGTTCCTTTGCATCACTTTCGTCTTCTTCCTTCTCTTCATGAATTATTTCAATATTTGTATAGTATTTTTCATTTTTCACCTTTCGGAGAAGGTTTTTGGCTTCCTTTTCCTCCAGTAGTAATCTCTCTCTTTCTGTCTCACAAGCGTCAATTTCTCTCTTAATGCTATCTTGTGGTTCTTGTGTTGTCTTCCTTATGCTATTAGGTGGTCTTTCTTCATCAGCATCCATTGGTATTATATCGCTGTCTTCTGGCGTTTCTTCTTTGTCATCTTCTTCAACTTTTTCTGATGAACCGTACGTGCATTTTGTTGACAAATCTATTAATGATGTATTTTTATAGAGTTTGTTTATATTTTTCTTGCTATCCAATGGCCAAAAATTTGCAAGAAATTCCAGTTCTGCTTCTTGAAATTCTAGTTCTGCTTCTTGAAATTTTAATTCTTGTTTACTCAATTCTTTCTTTAGTGCTTTAATTTCTTTCAAATATGCTTCATTGGATATATTATGTTTATTCAATTCTTTCTTTAGTGCTTCAATTTCGTTTAATTTATTCAATTCTTTCGTTAGTGCATTCAATTCTTTCGTTAGTGCTTCAATTTCTTTCAAATATGCTTCATTGGATATATTGGCATCGTATTCTGGCAAGGTATCTTTGTTAAGATAATTTTTTTCTATTTCATATTCCATAGAAAAATTATAACAAAAAAAAAAAAAAAAAACAACTTTTTTCTGCTAACGTCAACAAGTTCATTCTTGAAAATTAAAATCTCCATTCAATCATTCAACAATGGCGACACTTTTTGAGCTAAAACAGCAGGTTGTGGAGATGAAGAGCAATATTTCTGTACTTGAAAATATCCTGCAAATTGAAACCAAAAAAGCCAGACAAAAGGAGATTGAAAACCAGCTTGGTGAATGCTGGAATGACGTAAAACTGTGTGCCAGTTTGTCAAAGGAAAAGACAATGATTACCAACATCATCAATGAGTTTGATGGCATAAAAAGTGATGTCAACAACATCAATGACCTATTGGAACTTCCAGAAAGTGAGCTTGACGTAAGCACGGTTGCGGAGATTGAGACAAGTGCGAACAAACTGCAAAAGGATGTAAAGAGAATTCGGACGAAGTCGCTATTTAACGGGGCAAACGACAACTGTAATGCTTTTTTAGAAATTAATTCTGGGGCTGGTGGCACGGAAAGCTGCGACTGGGCGGAAATGCTACTGCGGATGTATACAATGTGGGCGGAGAAGCACAATTTTAAGGTGGAAATCATTGACAAACTGGATGGCGAGGAGGCCGGTATAAAGAGCGCAACCCTGCAAATCAGTGGCGATTTCGCGTATGGTCTGCTGAAAAACGAGACAGGCGCGCACCGACTTGTGAGGATTTCACCGTTCAATGCAAATGGCAAGCGCCAAACAAGCTTTGCGGGCGTATATGTCTACCCAGAGGTTAATGATGATATCGAAATTACGATTAACCCTGCTGACCTGCGAATTGATGTTTATCGTTCAAGTGGTGCTGGCGGCCAACATATCAATAAAACAGAGAGCGCAGTGAGGATAACTCACATTCCGACTGGCATTGTGTGCGCGTGCCAAACGCAGAGGTCACAATTTCAGAACAAGGACTATGCCATGAAGCAGCTGAAATCCAAGCTTTACGAACTGGAATTGGAAAAACAAAACGCTGAAAAACAAGCCCAAGAAGAGGCCAAAACAGACATCTCATGGGGCAATCAAATCCGCAGTTATGTCCTGCATCCCTACAAAATGGTGAAGGATCTCCGCAGCAACTTTGATGTTGGCAACGCCCAGGCCGTGCTTGATGGCGATTTGGATGATTTAATTGAAAGTGTGTTGTTGATCAAGAATATCAAACATTGACAATATTGTCTTCTTTAAGAGCATTAAGCCACTTTAAATCAGGAGTAATGTCATTGTGCACGTGGCTCCACTGATATTCTTCTAGCGTTTTCTTTAATTCATTATCGATTTTCAATTCAATTTCACTCTTATTCAATTCGTTTCTCTTTGCACGCAGATGGTTTATTAAGCTTATCGTTTTTTCTATTGGGTGTAGGCATTTTTCCAAGTCATTGTTAATATGTATATTTGTAATCGTATTATTATTTTCAACTCCATTTGTCAATCTTTTCACGATTTTTTCTCCGTCTTGAAATATATGAGGAGCATTAATATCTAAGTTAATATTTGCATTTTTAATTCTGTTTTTTTTACCATGTGTACTACCAACCATTTTTGTGATAAAGTCAACACCTTGAGATTCTCCTTTTAATGTTACATTCATTTTCTTCTTATATTTGTTCAAATGGTTTTCTGTAAAATGATTTATAATTTTGCAAGTATTTTCTACACCTTCTGTTTGTCTTGAACTTATGAAGGATAAACATTTGTCATTTAGTGGATATAAATGTAATATATCGTCATTTTCTTGGCTAGCAGCATAACGAAACTCATCGTAATTCCTATAGGGATGCGCAGTTACTACTATTTTTTTTGGATTGATTAAGTTTAATGTTTTTTTGTTTTTGTCTTTTGTATTAATCAAATACGCTTGGCCATTGTATTTTGCCAAGATCATACCTTTTTCGTCAGCTTGCTTGATAATATTTAATAAAGCATTTATATTTGTCTCCTTCAGCTGATTAAATCTATGTGCAGGCAAACCATTTTGCATTGCTGCAATGAATGTCTTGTAATGTTCTTGTGCAAAATTTGCAATTTCATCTTGATGACCTTGTTTCCAGGTATCATTCGGATCATAATATAAAAGCCAGTTCAATTTCCGCAGTAGTTTTTTATGTATATCATCTTGCTTTTCCAAAAAAACTTCACCTGGATTTGTATCTTTACCTGGATTTGTATTATTACTTTCAGCTTTCTCAGTTTGCATAACTAAACCAGAAAGATTTTATCAGAAAAAATCAGATTTGCAATAAAAAGATTAAAAACTCACCCCTCCATCCTCTTCGTGTATTCAGTCATGTCAATGGCACGCTTGACTTCGTCCCATGAGGTGATACCTTTTATCATCTTCAAAATACCATCCTGCTGCATTGATTTGAACCCTTGCTTTTTGGCAAGTTCAGTGACTTCTCTCGTGGTTGGATTGCCTGAAATCAACATGTTCATCTCCTCGTCCACAAAGAGAACCTCCGACACAACAACACGACCTTTGTAGCCATTTTGCCCACATTTGGAGCACCCTTCTGGCTCAAAAATGGTGTATTCTTTCGCAGGGTCAAGACCAAATCCTTTTTTCATGGCATTGCTCATTGGCACTGCTTTTTTACAGTGTGGACAAAGCTTACGAACGAGACGTTGAGCTATAACAGCTGACAAAGTACTACTCACCATGTATGATGGAATTCCCATGTCAATCAGACGGTTGATGGCTAAAATAGCGTTGTTTGTGTGAAGTGTGGAGAACACCTGGTGACCTGTAATGGATGCACGGATGGCTATTTCAGCTGTCTCTTGGTCACGAATTTCTCCTAAGAATATAACATCAGGGTCCTGACGAAGCAGCGAACGCAGACCAGACGCAAAGTCAAATCCTGCCTTATGGTTAATTTCTGACTGACGAATGATTGGCAGACGATACTCAACTGGGTCTTCCAGCGTCATGATGTTGTCCTGAATGTCGTTCACCATGTCAAGAATGGAGTAAAGAGTTGTTGTTTTACCACTTCCTGTTGGACCTGTGACAATCAAAATTCCCTCAGGTTTGTCAAGCGCAAGCTCAATTAGCTTCAAGTTTTTCTCACTGAAACCTAAACTGTCAAGCGTAGCAAGGTTGTGGCTCTTGTCAAGAATACGAATAACAATGTTTTCACCGTAAATTGTAGGGATATTTGATACACGGAAGTCAACCTCGCGCCCTTGAATAACCATGGAAATACCACCATCTTGCGGTTTTCTGCTCTCTGCGATGTTCATTCCTGACAATACCTTCAAACGCACGCACAAACCGCTCCAATAGTTCTTGTGGAGAATAACTTTATTCATCAAGACGCCGTCAATACGCAGACGGATACGCACAAACAGGTCATCTGGCTCAATGTGAATATCTGATGCACCCGCTTTGATTGCCTCGTAAAAAAGCACGTTTACAAATTTCACGATTGGACTGTCCTCATTTTTGGCATCAGTTGACGTCTGGTTGTTGACATTCAACTCCATTTCTGACATTACCTGTGTCAATGTCAATGTATCAGATGCTTTTCCGTAGAATTTATCAATGGCTTGGCGCAAATCAGCTTCCTTATTGGCAACCATTTTTATTGTTTTGCCCTCAAAAAACATTGACAGCTGGTCTATCAGGACAATGTCATAAGGATTACTGGATGCAATGTATATGCAGTCTTTCTTCTCTGCAAATGGAATGACAAGATTTTCTTTTGCAAAATTGATTGGTATTTTTGAAATCAACTCCCTATCAATTTGGACCTCTGATATTGATTTGCTGGCATTTTCGTCTTCTTCGCTTTTCTCAAAAATGTTGTGGATGACACTTTCGGATACAAAGTTCATCTTTATCATTACATCAACAACGCTATCACCAGTTGCTCTTGCTTGCGTTGCTGCTGCCTTAATTTGGTCTTCTGTTATAAGACCCTTGTCTTGCAAGATTTTAAGAATACCAACACTGGAACCAGTTTTTTTTTCTTCTTGAGCTTGATTTTCGGCGGTACTCACTTCAGTACTTGGGCTTGCAGTGATATTTGCTTCTACTTGCTGCTTGGCCATTATAACAACTTATTGGCAGAATTGAATAGTGTTTATTATTGTCAAGTAAAATTTGTTGCGCGGCGCGGAGCGCGTTTGGCCGCCGAGCGCAGCGAGGGGGAGCGTAGCGGTGCCAAACGGCGAGGGCGTGGCCTCGGGCGGCGCAACACGGGTTTTGAAAAAAAAGTTGTAGTATAAACCTCAAAAAAAATTTAAAAATTTGCGGGTCTTTACGCCAAAGCCCCTGCGCACGTAGAGCAAGTTTCATCACTGGACGTGCGGGGCCTTTGGCATGCGCGGCCGCTGCCGATCGCCTCCGCCCTTGACAAGTCAAGGCCTGCGGCCGCGCAACTACAATTTCAATTTTTCTTCCAACAGAACAATCATTTTTATGGTGGGGATAGTCAGTTTATGCAACAAAAATTTGCAATCAATTTCCTTTTTGATAAAATCAATATCGCATATGCAGCAGCCATACATCGTAAATGGACAGTTTAATGGATATCAGCAACCGCAACAGTATAATATACCACCAAACTCAACAATAGGACAGCTACAACCAAACCAACAAACAAATGCCATACAGATGCAAAATCAAACAAGCGATCAACAACCATTAATAATTACACAATCTGAAGGTAAGAAAAAAAAGAAAAGCATAAGTATACTAAATGTAATAATAACAATTCTTGCCATAGCATTGGTTGCAGGTGTTGTTTATCTTGGAGTAAAACAATGTATAAAAAAGAAAGAAGAATTAGATGCTCAAAAGTCAACAGAAAATGCGTCAGAACAAAACGCTGAGTTACAAAAACCCGAGTTAACAAGACGTCAACCGGAGTTAATTATTGACAAAAGCGGGGGAGAATTGGACGGCTACACTGCGCAATCAGTAAATAACAATGCTCCTAACAATAGCTTAGATACTATTAATCAATCACAAAATCAAAGCCCATCTGCTGGTAGTTGACAAATAAAAATCCAAAGCAAACTTTACACTGTGTTGAATTATCTCAAAGAGACATTGCTGATGCAACAAATTCTTGGAGTAGATAATGCATTTGATTTTGTTCCTGGAAGAAGTTTTTTAATGCAGAAAAATACTATGAAGAAGGCGGCATCAAAACCCGAAACAAATGCAAGAGAAGATGATGTTGTGGACGAGTCAATTGAGAAAGACATTATTGTTAAAAAAAACACACCAAATGTGAATTTGGATTGTGTTAAAACATTTGTAGAATTAGTTGAAACAATTAAACAATTTGAAGGATGCTCTCTTAAAATGAACGCAACAAATACTGTTATTTACGATGGCAACCCAGAAGCCAAAATAATGTTGATTGGTGAGGCACCGGGAGAGACAGAGGACTTGAAAGGCATTCCGTTCTGCGGACAGAGCGGCCAACTGTTGAGAAAATCATTGAGTTTTCTCGGATTGAATACTACAAATTTGTTGATTACAAATACAGTTTTTTGGCGCCCACCACTGAACCGCAAGCCATATGACGATGAAATTGAAATATGTCTGCCGTTTGTGAAAAAGATGATTGAAATTGTGGCGCCCAAACTGGTTATTCTCTGCGGCGCGACTGCGATAAATACTTACCTTATGACTACGCAAAAAACTGGTGCACTTGTTGGAAAGTGTTTTATCTTACCCTCTTCTATTTCAGACAAGAAGATTAATGCATTTGCAATTTATCATCCGTCATATTTGTTGCGTAATCCAAGCGCAAAGAAGGTTGCGTGGAACCATTTGTTAGAAATGAGAGAGTTATTGGTATAAGAGAGGAATTATTGATATAAGATTTGTGTTGCGCGGCGCGGAGCGCGTTTGGCCGCCGAGGAACGAGGCGCAGCCAAACGGCGAGGGCGTGGCCTCGGGTGGCGCAACAACAAAAATTTAAAAGATGGTTGATGTTATACAATTATCTCCCCAACACCTCATGCATGTCCTTCACTTGACTGACATTTGAGAACTGCAAGTTTAATCTATTCTTTGCCATTTCTTGCAAGTTCTGGACATTGTATCGCTTGCTAAAATCTGCCTGCACAACAGACAATCTGCGGTTTTCCTCAATTATTTCCTTATCAACACGGACAACCGCCATGCGCAATTCTCTTGTTGCATTTTTGAAAAAGAAGAAATTACCGAAATTCAACAACAGCAACAAAACAAAGAAAATAACTATTCCAACCTGCAAAAAATAACTTGTATCATTCATATCGTTCTGCGAACTATACGAATGCAGTTTATCAATTTTCTTCATAGATGCAAGCGTTTTTATCTATTGCACATTTCCAAAGCGTTCTGGACAATGTCCTCTGCCTTGACAAGAGAGGCCTTTTCAAGTGCTGGTGAATAAGGAAGTGGTACATCAACCAAAGAAACACGGCGAGGTTCACAGTCAAGATAGTCAAAGCAATGCTCGTTGACTTCTGCTATGATTTCACTGGCAATGCCTGCAAATTTCCAACAGTCCTCGACTATTAAAACTCTTCCTGTTTTCTGAACGCTTTCAAAAATCATGTCAGTATCCAATGGACGCAGTGTCCGCAGGTCAATAAAATCAACACTAATTCCCTGTTCTGTTAGCTGTTTTACTGCCTCCGTTGTTGCCTTCATGGAGTAGGAATATGATATAATTGTAATGTCATCACCTTCCTGAACTTTGCGCGCCTTACCAATTTCAATATATTCCTCGGCATCGTCGTCAACCTCCATTTTTTCACCGTATAGAAGCTCATTTTCCAAGAATACTACTGGATTGTCATTGATGATTGATGATTTTAGCAGACCTTTCATGTCTTGTGCCGTATATGGAGCAACAACCAACAATCCTGGAACATTAGCATACCAAGGCGCAAACGACTGAGAGTGTTGTGCTGCGACCGCTCTGGATATACCATTTGCACCGCGGAAGACAACAGGACAACTAATCTTACCACCGGACATATAGCGCCCCTTTGCAGCAGAGTTGATGATGTGGTCTATTGCCTGCATAGCGAAGTTGAATGTCATGAACTCAACTATTGGGCGAAGGCCTTTATAGCTTGCACCAATAGCCAAGCCAGCAAATCCATATTCTGTGATTGGCGTATCAATTACGCGCTTGTCGCCAAATTCTTTCCACATACCCTGCGAGCACTTATATGCTCCGTTATATTGTGCCACTTCCTCTCCAAGCAGGAAGACATTTTCATCCTTCCGCATTTCCTCACTCATGGCCTCACAGATTGCCTCTCGTATGGTGATTGTTCTCATGTTTATATCACTCTAAAAATATGGACTGAATGTAAATGTCAAGAACTTGTAATTTGATTTTAGTTGCATTAATTGTTTTTTTTGATATCATTGGATAAGTTTTTTAAATTTTTAATTATGAGTATTACTAATTATAATGGTTCATCTATTAACAACACTAACAGTATTACAGGCACTATAGGTGATTTATTTTCTCCTACAAATATTAAAAGTGCACAACAATTGCGTGAAGAAGAAAAGGAACGTGAACAGAAAAAATTGAACTATTATACAAAAATACTTGAAGGTTCTCAGAATGTCCAAAAGAACCATGAAAAAGAAACAATAGAATATGACGCAAAAAATAATAAAAATAGTGATGAGAGAACGAAAAGGAGAAGAAAAGAGCATGAGAGAAAAAGTAAAAAACTTGCAAATAAACGTCAACTTAATGAAAATAATAAGAATAAATATAAACCAAATTTTTTAGATAGCATTAAAACAACGTGGAACGAATATTCTGCTAAAAAGAGAGGAGATACTCTTTTAATTCATTTTGGACATAAGCCAAAGGAGGGAGATAAAGCTATACAAACGTGCGATGAATTGAAGAAAAAGAAATATGACAAACGTTATGGTAAATTTTATTGCGTTGACACAGAAACGCATGAACAAAAAGACCCGTTTGAAATATTAGAAGATTTAAAGAATATCTATGAGGAAGCAAAAAAAGACGGTATAAAAACTATAAAATTCTATTTAGATGGACACGGTAGCATCGATGATTTTTTCTCATTAGAATTTTCAATGGAAGAATTTTTACAATCATTAGAGTATTTGGATGAAAAATACAATGATATGAATTTCTTGTTTGTTAAAACTCCTTGCTTCGATGGGGATAATAACGATTTTTATAAATTTTACTGGGAAGAAATCATAAGGGATTTTTCTTTAAAACATCCAAAAACAAAGATAATCGCTCAAGAACACGCAGATAAAGACAGTTCACATTGGATCATGGAAAGGGCATATTCAAGAGATCAATTTGGTTTTAAATATTATCAATGGTGCAACGGTACGAAAACAGAAATTGACAAGGACGACAAAAAGATATTTGGTGGAACATATGAGAAAAGTGAAGAATTTAATGATTTAAAAGCCAATGCATGGTCGTTAATGTTCGCGCTTTTAAGTTCTTTGGTTGCAGGTGCAGCTCTTGGTGGAACTACATATGGCATTAGAGAATGCGTTAAAAAGTGCGATAGGTCAAAAAACAATGTAGAGAATAATAGTGAAGTCAATATAATAAATTCTTCTGAAAATAATATCAATATTATAAATTCCGAAGAGAATAAAAATTCCAAATGGCAAATATCTAAGAGTGTTTGTAATAAAGTTCCAAAAAATATTGATGGTAACATAGAGCTAGTCGATATTAACAATAATAACGATAAAATATTAAGCCAATCTGTAAATGTTAAGGTCAAAAACAAATTTGGCATGTAATTTTTCTCCCCTTGAAATTCACAAAACCAAACTATTTATCTTTTTGTAAGGTTAAATAGTTTTGGTATTTATGACGGCAAAAGTTGTATTGCATTCAAGTGAGGCAAGGAAGAAATTGTTGCAGGGAATTGACGTATTGGCAGATGCGGTGTCGGCAACGTTGGGGCCAAAGGGACGTAATGTTGTGCTTGACAAGAGCTATGGCTCGCCAAGAATTACGAAGGATGGTGTGTCTGTTGCGAAGGAGATTGAACTCAGCGACAAGGCAATGAATTTGGGTGTATCCATGATAAAGGAAGTTGCATCCAAAACAAATGACAGAGCTGGTGATGGAACAACTACTGCAACGGTTTTGGCTCGCGCGATTGCAAAAGAGGGATTAAAACTTGTTGAGGCCGGATTAAATCCAATGGAAATAAAAAGAGGGTTAGAAAAAGCAACAGAAGATGTTGTTGATTTCTTGAAAAAAAATACAACTCCAATTACAAAACCAAAAATAGCGCAGGTTGCTACAATTTCGGCAAATGGTGATGAGGATATTGGAAATAAAATTGCAGAGGCTATTGAAAAAGTTGGGAAAAATGGAACAGTCACAGTTGAAGAAGGAAAATCTCTTGACACAACTCTTGATGTCGTGGAGGGAATGAGCTTTGACAGAGGATATTTGTCGCCATATTTTGTTACAAATGCAGACAAAATGATTGCAGAGCTTGACAACCCATTTGTTCTGATTTTTGAGAAAAAGTTGTCATCATTGCAGCCAATGGTGCCATTGTTGGAAGCAGTAATGAAAAGTGGTAGACCATTATTGATTATCGCAGAAGATGTTGAAGGAGAGGCTCTTGCTACATTGGTTGTCAACAAATTGCGCGGTGGATTGAAGACATGTGCTGTTAAAGCCCCTGGATTTGGCGACCGCAGAAAGGCAATGTTGGAGGATATTGCAATCCTGACAAACGGACAGGTTATCAGTGAAGAACTTGGAATGAAGTTGGAAGACATCAAACCAGAATATCTTGGTTCAGCAAAGAGAGTGATTGTTGACAAGGACAACACGGTTATAGTTGACGGTGATGGCGACAAAGAAAACATTAAAGCTCGTTGCAACCAAATCACAAAGCAAATTGAGAACTCAACCAGCGACTATGACAAAGAAAAACTGCAAGAAAGATTGGCAAAATTATCAGGAGGAGTTGCGGTAATTAAAGTTGGTGGAAAAACCGAAATTGAAG
>CAMNMI010000007.1 GCA_946544555.1 uncultured Rickettsiales bacterium | reverse complement strand
GCCGAGGAACGAGGCGCAGCCAAACCGCGAGGGCGTGGCCTCGGGCAGCGCAACATAAAGTTTTAAGATTAATGTGTAAAAACTTCAACCAAGTCGTCAACAAAATCTTCGCATTTGCCAGCTATAAATATGCCTTGTTCAAAATTACCACCATTAAATACAGTTGGATTGTTGGTAGTAAATTTTCCTCCAATTGCCTTCAAAATTGGTACAGCCGGCAGAATATCCCAGTCCTTGCAACATTCCGCACAAACAAAAGCATCGCAGTCATTATCAATTAGCGATAGGAGTTTTTCCATGGCAGAGAATTTCACGATATTGCTCTTGTCAAAGTTGTAGCCCAGTCCACTTATGCGTTCTGCAATTTTGTCAATACCAATGCTATTAAAAAATGTGTGCCCGCAAGCTACTCTAAATGGTTGTTGTTCTTGTTTGAATTTCAGACCATCTATCTTTGGAAACCTCAAAATTTTTGTTGTATTTCCGCCACTTCTGCGGAAAGATTTATTCTCATCACCAAACAACAAAACACGCTTGATTGGATTGTGGATAAACCCAATTTTTGGCTCACCATTAACACAAAATGCAAGATTAATTGTGAACTCCTTGCTCGCATTGAATGACCTTGTGCCATCAATCGGATCAAGTAAAAACATATGCTGCTTGTCTGCAATCTTTATGTTATCCTCTTGCTCGTTTTCCTCTGATAGCACTGGAATATCTCCAAATAAGCTTTTTAGGCCGTCCTTGATTATCAAATCCGATGCCAAATCAAGGGTTGTCAGCATACTGCCATCATCTTTTTTGTAGACCTCATACGCCCGCTTGCACTGCTCATTTATCAGATAATAGCCAGTATTTTCCAACAGTGAGACAATTTCATCGGTCTTTTCTCTAACAATACCAACCATGTAATCTTCCTGCTGATTGTTAGCCACCGACATATGCAAAGTGGTGATTCCAAGGGGAATCGAACCCCTGTTGTCAGGATGAAAACCTGATGTCCTAACCTCTAGACGATGGAACCATCGTGCGCATTTGATAAACGAAAATAGTAATTGTCAAGAGGTTGTAGATTTGAGGTTGTAGATTTTGTTGCGCTGGGCGGAGCGGTGCCAAATGGCAAGGGCGTGGCTTCGGGCAGCGCAACATCTTTTTTTATTATTTTATATCTGGAGAAGATTTTTTACTCCCTTTATTGTTTTTATGACTAACATTATTATTTGCTTTTTTATGGTTATATTTTTTTGCATTCTCGAACAAATACCACATAAAATCATTGATTTGTTTCTGAACCTCTTTGCATCGTATTTTAATGCGCTCATCATCTATCTTTAAATTTTCTTGAATATTGTCTTCTGCTACTGCTTTTTCAAAAATTTCTTTTCTTATTGCATTTCTCAAACTCTTAATATTGTTGTTAGGTGCTATATTTAACTCAGTAATTGTTTCATAAATCAATGTATCTAAAATGGCTTTCCCCATTTGTTGATAATTTTGCTCGTTTATTCCACCCAATTGCTGTATGCCTTGTTGTAGCCCCAGAGCTTCATTTTTAAGCCGTGCTAATATTTGGTCAAAAAAAGCGTCGTTCAATATTTTTTCCAGTGGAAATTTTGGTTGTTTAACATTAATTTTATTCATATAAAAACAAAAAAAAACATCTAATTATACACATTAATAATTAAATGACAATTTTTTATAAACGCTTATGCTTGAAATCTAAAATTTCATTCTATATCTTGAAAATGTAGTCATAATGGTTTTTAAAAAGCGTATTGATACGAGGAAATCTTTCCTTCTACCAGTCATTCCTGTCATTGAGATTGTTGTATTTCCAAGCACGATTGTACCGCTGTTTGTGAATAGGAGAATTTCCATTAGAGCGCTTGAACAGGCAATCAGCACAAATAGTGATGTCCTTGTCGTCACTCAAACAGAAAAGTCATTTGATGAGAGGATTAATGTGGAACAACTGCCAAAAGTTGGAACAATCTGCAAGATTATCCAGTCAATGAAATTGCCAGACGGAACAATGAAAATCACACTGGACTGCATCTGCCGCGGAAGCGTTGAGGAATACGAACAGACAGATTGCATTCGCGCAAAGACACATTTTCCACAGGCTACAAACACCAATCCAGTCAAAGTATTGGCACTAATGAAGGACTTGAAGGATGTCTTGAGACGCTACATTGAAAACAATGGAAATAAGTTTTCGCAGGATGTCCTACAAAATCTTGAAACTATAAGTGATCCTGCTATTTTTGTGGACATTGTGTCATCGCGCATTGATGTTGAGGATGAAGACAAACTATCAATCTTGGGCGCAAATCAGCTTGAAGACAGAATTGCAACTCTGATAGATGTCCTAACACGCGAAAATGAGATTGAAAAAATGCAGCGGGAAATCCGCAAGCGCGCAGACAAAAACATCGCCAAAAACAACAGAGAATATTACCTCAAAGAGCAGATGAATATCATCAAGAAGGAGCTCGGTGAAGGAGACAATACAAATGATTTGATAGATAAATATGAGAAAAAGTTAGCAGAAAAAAAGCTTCCTGAAAAGGTAGTTGATGTTGTCAAGGAGGAAATAAAAAAGCTGAAATATCTTGGCACGATGTCAAGTGAGGCAGGGGTTGTCAGGGGTTATCTTGATACCATTTTTGACCTCCCATGGAACGAGGAGACGCCGCTCAACAACGACTTTCACAAGGCAGAAAAGATATTGGAGGACAGCCACTACGGCATGGAAAAAGCAAAGGAGAGAATACTTGAAAGCATCGCTGTGCAAATAAAAACAGGCAAGCAGTCAAAGAAGAATATATTGTGTCTATATGGTCCTCCGGGAGTGGGTAAAACCAGTTTGGCAGAGGCCATGGCAAAGGCAACTGGACGTGAATTTGTGAAGATTGCGCTCGGAGGTGTATGTGATGAGGCAGCTATTCGTGGGCACAGACGGACGTATCTCGGGTCAATGCCGGGGAAGATTATCAAGGCAATGAAGCAGGCCAAGACGACCAACCCATTGATATTACTTGATGAGCTTGACAAACTGACAAACGATAATCGCGGCGACCCAGCCAGTGCACTATTGGAGGTGCTTGACTATCAACAAAACAGCAAATTTGTAGATCACTACCTTGATTTTGAATACGACCTGTCAAAAGTCATGTTCGTGGCAACGGCCAACAGCTTGAAAATCTCAGCGCCACTGCTTGACAGAATTGAACTCATCAAGGTGCCAAGTTATCTGGAAAATGAGAAATTCAAAATTGCAAAGAAGTATATCCTTCCGCGCCAGATGGAGGAAAATGGCCTTACCAAAGAGGACTGCAAAATCAGTGATGGTGTGATAACTGAAATCATCCAACACTATACACGCGAGGCAGGGGTGCGTGATTTAGAACGCAAACTTGCAAAGCTATGTCGTAAAGCCGTTATAGAACAACTAAAAACCAAAAAGCCAGTCATAATCTCCAACAAGAATGTTAAGAAATATCTCGGGGTGCAGAAATACGACCACACAGTCATTGAGCGCAAGGATTTTGTGGGTGTTGTCAACGGTTTGGCCTACACAGAAGTTGGCGGAGATATCCTCATGATTGAGGCCGCAAAGCTTCCAAATGGTAAGGGTGAAATTAAATACACAGGTGAGCTTGGAAATGTCATGAAGGAGAGCATCCAGACAGCATTCAGCTTGGTGAAGTCCAAAGCCAAAGAGTTCGGTATTGACGCAAAAGAGTTCAAAAACATTGACATTCATGTGCACGTTCCAGATGGTGCAACTCCAAAAGATGGGCCTTCCGCCGGAATTACAATCACTACGGCTATTGTGTCGCTGTTGAAAAACAAGTGCGTATCAAAACATCTTGCCATGACGGGAGAGGTCTCGCTGCGCGGCGCCGTTTTGCCGATTGGCGGGTTAAGAGAAAAGCTCACATCAGCTGTCCGCAGCGGAGTGAAAGAAGTCATTATCCCAAAAGACAACAAAAAAGATTTGGAGGAACTGCCGCAGGACATCATCAGCAAGCTGAAAATTCATCCTTGCAGTAGGATTGAGGAGGTGATAAAGACAGTGGCATGTCTGTAAAAATCTGTTGCAAATAAAAAAAAACATATGACACGCAGTATTATTTTTTAATCATGTTAAAAGAGTTTGCGTACGAGATATTAAAACTGATTGGAGAGCTTAATTACTGGCATGTAGCCATTTTTGCTGCATTGGAAAGCACGGCGTTTCCAGTCATTATTCCAGTGGAAACACTTATCATCCCGCTGGGATATTATGCCTATCTTGGCACAAAAAGTTTGCCGTTGCTGATTATTTTCACTACCGCAGGGATTGTTGTTGGATGTTTGATTAACTACTACTTTGCAATGTTCCTTGGGCGAGGACTAATATACAAGCACTCAAAACTGTTGCATATTAACGTTGCAAAACTTGAAAAGCTGGAAAAGATGTTCCTAAAACATGGGCGCTTGCTGATGTTTGTCGGGCGCTTTGTGCCTGTTCCTGCGTTCAAGCACATCATTACAATCCCAGCAGGAATGGCTAAAATGCCAATCCACCAATTCATTTTCTATAATGCGCTTGGTGGTGCAGTTTTCTCAACAGCCATGTATTTGATTGGCTATTTCTTCGGTAGCAGTCAGCATCTCATTCACAAGGCAATTAAGGACTTTACGATTTTGTGTGTTGCGCTGTTGGTGTCCTACATCATAACAAGAATTATATTTGCGCAAATTGCTAAAAGACGCAGAGCAAAAAAAGAAAGCCAGAATATAACAAAATAAATTCTGTTGCGTGGGCGCGGAGCGCGTTTGCTGGACGAAGTGGAGCGTAGCGGAACGAGGAGAGTGCAAACGGCGAGGGCGAGGCCTCGGGCCACGCAACCAAAACAACAATTAATCCTTGACAATAAAAAGATGCAATTACTAATCAAACATATTAATAAAATTATGGCAACAGTTGTAATTTACAATAATGATGTTATGGGTGCTTTGAGGGCTCTAAAAAAGGAACAACAAAAGGAGGGGACATTCCGCTGTATCAAGGCAAAAAAGACATTCAAAAACAACCGTGAGAAAATGCTTGAGAGAATGACGGAAATCATTCGTCGCAAGATAAAAGACCGCAATGAAAAGGCACTTGACAGTTCAAGCGGTGTCATGACATCACAAGGACAGAAGCCATTTGTGTTCCAAGTTTTCAACCACATTGTCAAGATTTACAACAACGGAAAAGTTTGTGTCTATACAACAAAGAACAAAAAAGTTAACGAATTGATGCTTGACAAGGCCGACTTTGACGATGCTTCAATTTTGTTGGCTGCTACAAAAATAGCTGACAAAATAAATGAGAAAAAAGAAAATTCATCCGATGAAAGCACAGATGAAGAATCGGATGAAAAAGAAAATAATTAACCATGAACGACAAGTTAAGGTTATTTTTTGAGTTCAGAGTTCCACTGTTTTCATATTTCCTCTGGGGAGTTGCTGCATTTGTTGTGTTTCTGTTCGGGCATGAATTTCAGCCACTTCATACAAAGTTTGCACAGTTTGGATGCATATTCATATTCAGCGGATTGGCGCTTCGCATGGCTGCATCCATGACAGTAAAATACTTAGGCAAAATCAAAATCACTGGTGTCTACGCACTGTGTCGCCACCCGATGCTCTTGGCTCAATTCATATTATTCATCGGCATCAATCTGCTCGTGCAAAACCCGTATTTTACAATCATGGCATGCGTAATTTTCCTCGTCAATGACTGTTTTTCGGCGAAGAAATATGACAAACTATTAGCGCGCCACTACCGCGACATCTGGGAAATATACGCGCAATCAACAAATTTTGTTATTCCACTAACCAACCGAGTAAAAGACGTGTTCCGCAAGAGTATCAGCGTGAGTGAGAGCAATAAAGCCAATAATATAATTGTCTTTGGCGCAATGTATCTATTCCTTGTTGAGATTGCAGTTTTAAGCACTTTGTCAGTAAAATAATTAATGGTGTTTTTATTGCGTGGGCGCGGAGCACATTTGTCGGACGAGCGCAGCGAGGAGATGACAAATGGCGAGGGCGAGGCACCGGGCCACGCAATGGAAATTAGCAATTTATCACGATTGAACCGGTTGTTTTGCCACTTTCCAAGTCAGCGTGTGCCTGTTGAATACCGTCCATTCCATAACGTGAAATGTTTGGCGCAATGACGCCTTTCCGCAACATATCAAATACTGCCGAGGCTGCATAAATCAGTTCAAATCTGTTTCGCTTGTAGAGCTCCAATACTGGTGCTGTGAAGAACAAACAGCGCTGGCGCAGCTCCATGACATCAATTGGATCAAGCTTGCCACCTGCATAGCCATAACTGACATAAAGCCCGCCGGGTTTGAGCGATTTCAATGACTTCTCAAATACTGGCTTGCCGATGCCATCAAACACTGCATGCACGCCCACTTCGTTAGTATATTCTGCCACCTTTGCAACAATGTCTTCCGTGGCACGGTTGATGACAAAATCACATCCTGTTGCAAGCGCAATTGACAGTTTGCTATCATCACAGACAGTTCCAATGACATTCAAGCCCGCAAATTTAGCCCACTTAGCCATGATGTGTCCTACTCCACCGGCGACAGAGTGTATCAAAATCCAGTTGCCTTTTCTTGGTGCAAATGTATGAAATAGCAAATACTCCGCAGTTAGTCCCTTACGAAGCACACAAGCGACTGTCTCGGGAGTGAATTCCTGCGGTACAGACAACAAAAAACGATAATCAATCACGCGCTGTTCGGCATAAGCCCCCAGAGGGCAAAACCCATATCCAACCTGATCCCCAACATTAAATCCTTTAACTTTTTCACCCTTACGCAACACAGTTCCTGTGGCCTCAAAACCAATGATTGGTGTTTTTCCATACCCATCTGGTATTGGATAATCCCCGCGGCGATACATCACATCATCAAAGTTGATACCAAGTGCAGTTTGTTGTATCAAAACCTCTTCTGGACCAATATCTACTGGCTCTTTCATTTGCACAATTTGCAAGTGTGTGTGGTCTCCTACCCCATTCAAAATACATGCTCGCATAAACAACGAAGAGTAAATATTTTATATTATTTATTTTGCAACTGTTTTGTTGCGCCGCCCGCGGCCACGCCCTCGCCATTTGGCACTGCTACGCTCCTCCTCGCTGCGCTCGTCGGCCAAATGCGCTCCGCGCCGTGCAACTATTCATTACCAATAAATTCTTTTACAGTTGACATTTGATATATTTTTAATATATTTTAATCAGTTTAATTTATTTTTATTATGCAAAACAATTTTGACATAGAAGAAATGAAAAAAAGATTTTCAGCATATTTTAATGAAGCCGGGATAAAGGATGCCAGTGTATCTGTAAATGATGGTTATGTTGTATTAAAAGGCCTGGTGCCATGTACGTTCATTAGCGCCGATTTTCATGATGCATCAGGGCATAAAGTCTCAATGTCATTTAGATGTCCAAACAAACAAAATCGGAATTATTCAACCAGAATATTAATAAGAGACATGCCAGAAGCAGATGAAGATGAGATGAATGTTTTTGAAATGGAAAATGCAGATCCGGAGCAATTATTTGAATATTGCAAAAGCACGATAGAAAGCCTATGTAATATTAATTCAGTTAATAACAAAGTGGCGAAAAATAAACCACAACATTCAAATGGAAAGCAACCTGGTTGATTTATCGCTATTTTGTTTAGGTGGTATATTATTGTTGCGCTGGGCGGAGCGAGTTTGGCCACCGAGGAACGAGGGGGAGCCAAACCGCGAGGGCGTGGCCTCGGGCAGCGCAACAAAAAATATTAACTTTCCTTTATTTCTGTCTTATAACTCACAAACTTCTCAACGTCAATATCATTGAATTTCTTATTGGAAATCCCAGTTGCTACGCCGTCTTTAAAGGATATGCATACTATATTATATGTTGGCCGTGCAAACCTGGCAAATGCTACACGAGTTCCTTCGCCACTTGCATAGCACATGTTATCATTGATTGGTGTATTGATAAAAGTTGGAGAGCCAAACCTGTTGACAATTTCTTCCACCTTGGTCGAGCGCTCAACCATGGCTTGCATTGTTTGAATATCTTCTTCTTGCATTTTGTATCCACGGTGCACGGGTGTGCATGCAACTCCGCACAATACCAATGATAACGCTGCACTTTTGAGAAAAAACCTCATCAGGCACGAGTAAGAAAATATTTTTTATTTGCAAATGATTTTTAAAGTTGTATAATGGCGAAGGGATTTAACTATATGTATAGCCAAGAAAATCGAGATCCAAATATTTGCACGCTTGATTTAACACTTGCTGGCTATGCAACGGTGATTAATAGACTTAAGAATTTGCAACGAAAAAATATCGTTGGCGTGATAAATGTCTGTCAGACAACAAGCAAATTATACAGAACAGTTTCTTTTCGTATAAACGACGACGTTAGTGATTCTAAGAGAAAGTCAATTCTCAATTTTTATAGGACAAAATATGGATTAACTGAAGACGAGAAACAGTTGTTGTGTGATGTTGACAAAGATCTAACAGAAGTAAGATATAATGTAAATTTTTACTTGGGCAAAAAGCATAACAAAGCACAAGATTTTGAACGAGCATTAACGGAGGAGGGAAGTGATTTGTACAATACAAGGATATATATACGCAGAGGTTCAAAGTATATCAAAAATATTAATAAAAAGTTTGCGGAAATTGCAGAATTAATAAGACACAAATGTTATTGCAACAAAAATGTTGATGTACAGAACGGAGTAGTTTTTCACACAGTGAAATCACGCATTAAGCACAATGCAAAAAAAGTAAGAGAACTTATGAATGATCTTGTCAAATATTCTGCTAATAGAAACAATGTTGATGCGTCGCTTTTTGAATTTAGGTCAAGCATATCTAATAATAAACAAGCAAAAATAAGCACAAACAATAAAAAATCAAGACAAAAGGATTAATCTAATCAGAAACTACATATACATATTTCTCTCGCAATTTTTGCGGTGTATAATGGTTTTGTTTAGTGTTATTATCTTCCCCTAAACTGCTCCAACAATAACTTTTGTAATCTCTCCAAGCGAGCAGTTGCAACATCCAGCGGAATTTGGTCTTTCATCAAAGCTGCAACCGTTTTTGGCCGCGGTGAGTAGATAAACGAAAAGCACGGCGCGCGATAGACAACTTCTTCCACCAAGTCAATGGTTTGTTGGAAATCTTCCTCTGTCTCACCAGGAAAGCCAACAATGAAATCAGACGAGAACACCATATCTGGCACGGCCTCGCGATAGCGCCTGATGATGTCAAGGTAGAACTCTCTGGTATATTTTCTATTCATCTTTTTTAGAATTGCGTTGCTACCCGACTGGACTGGAAGATGCAGATATGGCATCAATTTCTTCTCTTTGGCATGCAGATCAATCAGCTCATGCGTAATATCAATTGGGTGCGACGTGATATATTTTATCCTCTCCACAGAAGGAATTTTAGCCACCTCTTGGATGAGCTCTACAAGCGTCCACTTATTGTCTGCGCCGTCCGTATATTTATAACTACTCACATTTTGTCCTAACAGGGTAATCTCTCGCGCGCCAAGTTTTGCAAGCTCATTGGCCTCTTTTAGGACGTCCTCGGCCTTGCGCGGAAGCTCACGCCCTCTTGTGTTCGGAACGACACAATAAGTGCAAAACTTGTTGCATCCCTCTTGAACTGTGATATATGCATGCTCGCCGTCAAATGTTGTACGCTCTTCGGCCAAGAAATCAAACTTCATGTTGGCATCCAGTGCAAGCTCTGACAAATGGGTTTTACGTGCTACGGCATAACCTTTGCGCAAGAAAACACTTGACAAAATGTGCTCCACAAACGGCAACAACTGCAAGTGTGATTGTGGAGATAATAGAATATCAATCGCAGGAGCTTTGGTGAACATTTTCTCACGCTCAACCTCTGGCACGCACCCAAGCAGCGCAATTACCATGTAGCGCCCGGCCTTACGCATTTTCACTTTCTCCATGTTGATGCGGCCAACCTCACTATAAATCTTATGCGTCACTTTTTCGCGGATGCTACATGTATTCAAAATTACCAAATCGGCACCTGCGTAGCTTTCAATCCGCTTCCAGCCCTTCTGTTGAAGGTTTCCAATCAGCCGCTCGCTATCGTATTCATTCATCTGGCAACCAAAGGTTTGGATGTAAAATGTGCGTTGTTGCATGAGGATATAAGGAAATGGGAAGATATAAAATTCAATAGTTATTGACAGAAGCGGTAAAATTTTGTAAAATGTAATGTTTTAAGTTTCGTTGTATGAATGGGAATATTAATAATAATCAACAAGAACAGTGGTATTTGCATCAGTTTATAGTTGACGTGGCAGACGAAAAAAAAATGAATCAATATTTTAAAAAAAATCTTGAACCAAATGGGAAATATACATACTTGCAAACGATGTTCGAAGGTAAGCCCGTATGTCAGTACTTTGTACATACAAAGCTACCAAATATTGATATTAAAGGTGTTAATTTTCTTTATTCAGAAACTCGTGAAAGTCATGAAACAAGCAAGACATTGAACGATATGGTTAAAAAAACTCGCTTTTTATATACACAACCGAATGTGAATAATGCGATAAATAATAATATGAATATGCAGAATAGAGTTCATCAAAATCAAATGCAAGTAAATAAAAATATTAGACAACATAACAATAATATTAACAATATTAATAAAATTAACAATATGAATAATTTCAACAACATAAATCCAAATGTTGCGAACAATTTTAATAACAAAGCAGGTTTTGCCGATAATCAGATAAATAATGTTCAGAAAAACAAACCAATGCCTGCTACAATAAATAAAAAACAGAATGAAGAGCATTCAGACGCTATTTATTCTTCCTATGAACCCGACTTCTTGTATTCCGGTAGTGATAATAAAGTATATACTGGTAGGTTGGTATCAAGTAAAATGGCCATGATGAAACTAGCGGATGAAAAATTTATTAAAGAATATAAGAAAAGATGTTTCAGCGCTGGCAAACAACAAAAATACTTTGTGTTAAATTCGAAAGTACAGAAACAAGTTGATGAGTTGTTGTTGTCGGGTCAATATACCCGTACTCCATGTAGTTCTGGCAGCTGTCATATTATCAATTCTGAATATTATGAGCAACGCTATAAAGAATTGTATAAACAACTTCGTGAAATAGATTATGAACCTAGTCAGCAAATAATTGTAAATCGAATGGTTTCTTACGAATTGCTTAATAAATTCGGTAAGGGCTTAAATCGAAAATAGCGACAGGGTTCAATATTTATTTAGCGTTGCAAACCAATCTAATAAAAATTCCATACAACCGCTTGCAATTAAAATCTCCCCACACACAGAATCTCTTCTAAGAAAATTAATCTAACTAAACTTAAAATATACAAATGACTTTAAGATACTCAGCTAAAAAACGCCATTGATTTATGTTGCGCCGCCCGAGGCCACGCCATCGCCGTTTGGCACCGCTACGCTCCGCCTCGCTGCGCTCGTCGGCCAAACGCGCTCCGCGCCGCGCAACATTAACACAAACCACCTCTTGACAATTATTTTTTGCATTTTCATGTAGCACATATGTTCGGAATAGTAGCGGTTGGGGACAGGCAGTATAAAATTGTCCCAGGAGAGGCCTGCATAATGGAAAAAATTGATGCCGAGGAAGGCGCTGATGTTAGCTTGAAAGGGCTTGTTTTACTCGCAAATGATGGTGAGGTTGTTGTTGACAAAAACTCTTTGCAGGGATACACAGTTAGTGGTCAGGTAGTGAAACAATTTCGTGAAGACAAAGTCATTGCCTATAAAAAGAAAAGAAGACAAGGATACGAAAGGAAGAGAGGCCACCGTCAATACAAGACATTGGTTCTCATTAAGGAAATAAAGTTATAGTATAAGGTTTTAATGTTATGGCACATCATAAAGCGGGTGGTTCTACCAAGAATGGTCGTGATTCGGCGGGTCGTCGGCTTGGTTTGAAGGTTTGCGGTGGCGGTTCTATTACTGCTGGTGCAATCATTGTTCGCCAAAGAGGAACAAGATACTTCCCAAAAGACAACGTTGACATGGGAAAAGATCACACAATTTTTGCACTCATTGACGGTAAAGTTGAATTCAAAAAAACAAAAGACAACCGCGTGCTTGTTTCAGTGAAGAGCGCATAAAGAAATATTGACGATCAACTCTTTTTATCATATAATTTCTTGTTTTTGTTGGATTATATGCATAATGAGAAGAAAAGAATGTTTGATGCTGTATTTGATCGTGTAGAGAGAAATGAAGAAAAGATAGACGTTGATAACACGAAAGAGTTGTCAATATTTTTAGATTGGATAGACAAATTTCAGCGTGATAATAAAAATTATGCACATATATTTGGTAATATAACTTTTAACGATTTTTTAAGAAATACCTATCAACAAATGCAAAACAGAGATTTGGACGATGCAAACTCAATGGAAAAACAAGATGTAAAAGAAAAGCAGGAACTAATCAAAGCATATTTTAAAGAGTATAGAAGTCGCAAAAAATTGAATAAAATGTCAAAAACTAAAATAAGCGCCAATCGTAATTCTGTTAATTATAAGCACAATTAAAAAACGATAATTATAACTAAACATTGACAAAACTTGTTAATAAGTATAAAATATATTGTTTTAATTGTATCAAGATGTTGTCAGATAATCATAACAAACAAAATGTTGGCACGGCAAAATATAGAAGGAGAAATGAAGTAGAAGATAAGACAGAATATAAGCCATACGTAAGCAAGCATACTTTTAAGAGGAGAGGAAAGAAAACGTTGAGACAAAGATGTGCGGAAGTATGTAAGCAAGATATGGTTGAGAGTAATAATCACAATTTTAAAATAGTAAGGCAAATCAAAAACAGCAAGCCAACAAAAACAATTTATAAAGTTGGAGAAGAAGAACACATTTTTATGTAAAATCCTTCTTTGCAAGATTATCCAGCTCCTTCACCTCCATCAACAACTTCTCCACCATATCAAAAGTCAATGAGTTTGGCCCATCGCTGAATGCATGGTCTGGGTCGTTGTGAACCTCACAGAATAGCCCTGCAATAGGTCTTGCTGCGATAGCTGCTCGTGCTAAAATTGGTGCCATTGTTCTATCCCCGCCACTGACATCGCCCAGTCCGCTTGGCATCTGCACAGCATGAGTAGCGTCCATGATGACTGGTTGGCCAGTTTGCGCCATAATTTCCAATCCGCGCATATCAACCACAAGATTATTATAACCAAAAGTTGAGCCGCGTTCGGTAAGGAGCACGTTGTCATTGCCAAAATGCGCGCACTTTTCAACCACCTTTTTCATGCCATCAGGCGCCATAAACTGTCCCTTTTTGACATTCACAACCTTGCCGTATTTTGATGCACTTTCCAGCAAATCTGTCTGTCTGCAAAGAAACGCAGGAATTTGCAATATATCAACTACTGGCCCGATGATTTTGCACTGCTCCGGAAGGTGAATGTCCGTAATCACAGGGCATCCAAAATCCTTTTTTATCTTCTCAAATACGGGAATTGACTTCTCCAAACCAATGCCGCGCTTACTGTTTATGCTTGTCCTATTGGCCTTATCAAATGATGCCTTGAAGACATATGGAATTCCGAGTTTTGATGTCAAATTAACCAAGAACTCTGCTATCATATACGCATGTTCTGGGCTCTCAACCTGGCATGGCCCACCTATAAATACGAATGGCAAATCATTCCCAAAGACAACCTTCCCAGCAGATATGTGCTTCATAATAAATCAGTTAGTAATTATCCAGTTTTTTTAATTGTCAAAGATTACATATACATTCACCTTTCTCTTTTGCAAAATGAAAATATTATTTTTTTAACAAAAAAGTATAAAAAACTACCAGATAAATTGCTCTCGCTGTTTGCTATCTCTTCGCCATGTACCATGCAACAACAATTTTTTTCAAAACTTTTTGACATAGGGAAAAATTATGATAAAATAAAGATGTTCTGAAATGAAAACCGAAGAAAAGAAAACCACTAAAAAAGAGAACAAAGTTATTCAATTTCCGCCAGAAAAAGAAAAAAGAAGACGAATTAAAAACAACCTTGTTCATCAGGCAAATAATACTATCAGCAATGTCAATCAAAAGACAATTACTTCTTCTTCAAAAACTCTTTAACAATATCTTCTGTTGTGCAATCATTGTTTTTAGCAATTTTGAATACTTCTTTATACACTTCCTGACTGGTAAAACCAAGCGTTTTTAGGGTTTCCACTGCATCATTTATGATAGAACTGTTTTGTGTTTTCTTAGACTTTTTGTTGTCTTCAAACTGCAACGTTTTTTCAACTTGCTTGCTATTTTTTACTGCTTTCTGCTTTGATACTATTGGTATTGCTCTTACAACCGGTGCGCCATTGAATTCCATAACTTTTTGGTTGATTTTTTCAATCTGCTTTTTCATTTCAACCGGAAGGCGATTTGCCAGTTTTGCGCCAATACCGCTGATTGAACTGAAAAACTCGCAGTTGTTGGAGAATATTGCCTCGGTTATTTCCTCGCATGAGTAGGTTGATAAAATGTTGAGCGCTATTTTTGGCCCCAAGCCACTGAGCTTTATAAGCTCCTCAAACCAGCATTTTTCCTCAAATGAGGTAAAGCCATACAACGTGTCGTCATCCTCTTTTATGATCTCCTTGATGAATACACTCACAGTTTCGCCTGGTGCAAATGTGCATACTTCACCCGCCTTCATGACAACTTCGTAACCGACCGCTGAAATGTCGGTTCCTACTTCAATAATGATTATATCACCATACTGTCCTGCAACTCGGCCAGTTAGCTTGCCAATCATAGTTATGAGGCGTAAAACATTAGATCTTTTTCAACTTTTGGTTTGTGGTGGGTGATGCGCAACAGCAACAGCAGTGATGGTGCGATAAACAGTGATGATAATGTGCCAAAGAATATTCCACAGATGATTGTCAGCCCGAGCTCAAAAATAGAGCGATCACCGAAGAATAGCAAGCTGGTTGTGGTGATGATTGTTGTGAATGATGTCAGCACGCTTCGCGCAAGCACGCTTTTGACACTGATAAGAACGATGGACGCCACTGGCTGTTTTCTGTCCCATAGGTTGGAACGGATGCGGTCAAACACAACTATTTTGTCATTGATACAATATCCGATGATTGTCAACAGTGCCGTGAGGGTGATGAGGCAAACCTCTATTTGCATGGCGCTTATGCAACCAAGAACGAGTAAAACATCATATACCAAAGCAAGCACGCCGCTGACTGCAAATTTCCAGTTGAACCTTATCATCATGTAGATGCCGATGCAGGCGAATGCGAACAGGCATGCGAAGATGCTGTCTTTGAGGAAGCTGGCGGTCATTTGCGGGGATGCAAAGTCGGTTTTGACAATTTTGATGTCCTTACCAGAGCCCATGAGGATGTCTTTGTAAATACCAAGCGTTTCATCGTAATTTGCGCCAGTGTTTGCGCTTTTGAAGAGGTAGCCGCCGTCAACTTGTTGGTGGAAGACGGACGTGCCAAGCTTTTTGGAGATTTTTCCCGCAATGTCAGCGCCGTTGCAGTCATTGCATGCTACTTCAACTACAAATCCTCCTGCAAAGTCAACACCAGCATTAAATCCTTTTTTTTGGCAGATGAACATGGACGCACCAAGTAGCAATGCACTCACAAACAGGATGCAAAACTTATGAAGATAGATATTTATTGTTACTTTTTCCTTACTCATTTTAGCTCACAAATGGCATGAATACGTACTTAACCGTCTCGTCATCAACCGAGCGGATAAGCATTGGTGTGCTCTCGTTATTGATTTGGATACGGATGATTGATGAGCCGATGTTCTCCAAGATTTCCATCAATAAGCGGAAGTTGCAAACAAGCTGCATTGGTTCGGCCTCTGTAAATGTGCCTTCAATGGTTCCATCTGCGTTGTTTCCGTTGTCCTCGCATGAGATGTAGACACTGTCTTTTTTGATTTCCAATTTGATGCGGAATGTGATTTCTGCAGCCAAGGAAATACTTTTGATTGTATCTTTCAAGTCGCTGGTTTTGACCTCTAATGTCTTGTTGTTTGATGTTGGAATGACTGACTGATATTTTGGGAATGCGGTGTCAAGCAGCTTTGTGGTGTACGAAATGCCGCGGACGGAGATTTTCACCATGTTTTCTGTGTAGTCAACATTGATTTCATCTTCAACATCGCCAAGCATTTTGACAATGTATTCTGCTGACTTCTTTGGCACCATCAAATTTGGAACAGGATTGTCGTTTTTGCCGTTTCTTTCTGCAATTCCTAATCTCATTCCATCGGTTGCGACAATGAAGATTTTGCCCTCTTGTTTAGCATCCGTGTGGATCATTACGCAGTTCAAATGTGGCTTTGCACTGTCAACACAGCAACTGACTGCTTCAATGGCGCTTTTCAAGTCCTGTGCGTTAATGGAAAAGCTGTTGCTTTTGTCAAATTCTGGGGCTTCAAAGTAGCCAGGGTGGATGTCAACAAGTACTAATTGATACTTGACATTTCCAATCAGAATTGACAATTTGCTCTCATCACTCTTGTCGGTTGAGACCTCTATTTTCTCGCTCGTACTTTTCTTTACAATATTCTCAAAAATCTTTCCCGGCACAACAAAACTGCCTTCTTCCTCAATATCGCAGTCAAATTCAACCTTTGTGTAGGCATCACCATTGGTTGCGCTAATTTCAACTTTCTTGCCAACGTTGAAAAGTATTCTTGGTAAATTGTCTATTCCGCCCACAAACATTGGGGAAACTTGGTCTATAACCTTCTTCAATTCAGATGTTCCAATAGTAAATTTTGCCATAATTTAACAAAAATACTTGTGAGTTTATAAAATAAAAGTCAATAGATGTGGTTGGAATTTGTTGCGTGGCGCGGAGCGCATTTGGCCGCCGAGCGGAGCCCGAGCGCAGCGAGGGCGGATGGAGCGAGGCGGAGCGTAGCGGTGCCAAATGGCGAGGGCGTGGCCTCGGGCAGCGCAACAAAAAAACTCTTTTTTCATTTGTCATTAATAAATGAGTAAAAAAAAGTAATACAAAAAAAATATATTATTGACAATTATTTGTTTTTGATTTTAAAATAATGTGATTTTGTTTTCTTATGAATGAAGTTGGTGCTATAAATTTCTTTCCAATCTTCGCAACTGTGTCTGTTTGCTTGACTTTTATTTTCATTGCATGCGGCTTGGCATGGGATGTATATCAAGAAAGAAAACAAGCCAAAGCAAGATAAGTCAATTTCACGAAAATACGAACTTTGCAGAGATTATGCTATAATTTTTAGTGGTTTGTTTTTAGGTGGATCGTTTATTAAAGATTTGTTCCCACAACAAATTCTTGGTGTATTTTTAACTTGCACTTTTGGTTTGACGATATTTTGTGTTATTCTAATGTTCCTCTTCCGTAAGAGCGTTAAGTAAATATCGCTTTGTTAAATTTTATTGATTTTAGATTGTTGCACAGGCGCAGAGCACATTTGGCCGATGAAAAATGTTGCACGTTCAAGTCGCAATGGCATGGCCTCTGGTGGCGTAACCCTATCTACACCCTTTTAAATTCACTTACCATAATGATGAATGTATTCGGCCACAATGGATTGCGAAAGTTCTTGAAAAGATGGTTTCTGGTTCATATCTTGATATATTACACACATCTTTCTGTCATTTATCGCTATCAATGCATACATTCTGATAATATGTTGTATTTGTCTGCGAATTTTATTGCGATCATGTGCTCTTTTGACAAACCTTTTTGGTACAATTATACAATAATTTCTGCATTTTTGCCACGGTTTCTGTGGTGCAATAAATAAAGTAAGCACAACAAATTAAAAAATGCGCTATTTTATTTGCAACTAAAATGTGTTGCGCTGCCCGAGGCCACACCCTCGCGGTTTGGCTGCGCCTCGCTACGCTCGGCGACCAAACTCGCTCCGCTCAGCGCAACAAACCCAGCTTCGCGCTGGAACAACACTATCATCCTAAAAATATCTGCAACTTCCCATCAGCTGTCTCAAAACAATCAACATGAACCCAACCATTTTTAGTGCTAAGTTGGCTTTCCAAACGCTTAATTGTTCGCAGTTTGCCTTTTTCAATAAGATATTTGCAATCATTCCACAGCTTAATATTGTCCTTGCTATGCATATCCACGGCTTTCCCCATGCAGTGCGCCGAGCAATACAGCGTTGTCTTGCCAATAACCATTGGATCAAGATTACTACGAAAACCACATTGTGTGTAATTTGTTCCACCAAAACACCAATTATTAATTGTTATTCCCTTTCCATGATATTCACGAATTGTATCAATGTCCCTCTTGAAATCATCGCTGAAAAAGTTCCAACAAAAGTCGCCATATCGGTCATAAACCAGCTTACTAACCAGTTCCTGAATTTTAAAATGCTTACAGTGATACATAAATTTTAACTATCAATTAAAAATAATTTTTTTACTTGCAAGGAAGTTTTTTTTTGATAAATTTATACTGTTTTATATGATAATTATATGGACTCAAAAAATAGACTGGCAAATCAACAAAAAGAGAGTTTATACAAAGATTTTGTAAAAATAATATCACCATATGTGAAAGTTACTGATGGACCCAAAGGACAACAAAAAAAGATTTGGATACTAAAAAATACACAAGGAGCCACCGAAGTTTGGAAAGATGGTGGGAAGGAATATCATTTTCATTTAGATGAAAATAACAGTTTGCGTTTTGATATGAATCCAATCGGCACGATCTGTGGAATTTATCTTACAATAAAAGATAGAGGAGAAGTCGTTTTTAATAATGGTGAGACAGTTAATTCAGTTATGGTGGGTCTGGCAAGTGGATCGGGTAATTTCACGGGTACACCAGGAGAAGATTTTGCAAAAGCAGTGAAGGAGGAACAAAAAAAAATGCAAGGTGAAGAGGAGGACAAGAAGGAAGAAGAAACAAACGATGACGATGAATTAAAAAAAACCAATAAAAAGAATAAAAAGAAAAAAAAGAAGAAAAAGAATAAACAAAATGATAGTGCAGAAGCGCAAATCGCGCAACAACACTGGCTGCGCTTAGGAAATGGATTACAGGTATTGGAATTGCGTAAAGAAGAAAGCAGGAGAAAAGAAATTATAAATGGTTTAAAAAAGCAAAAAGCTCAAAATGACATAAAAAATCTTGTAAATAATCTTGCAAATAAAATGCGCAACAACAAATTTTCGCAGTTGAAAAGTGGACTAAATGATAATCGATTGTTAAGCGGATATTATGGTTGTATGTTTGAAAAACAATTTAAAACATACCAATTAGAAAAAGATAGCATGGAAAAAAAACATCAATCTCAAATGAAAAAAGTGCTGCTAGAAAACAATAAACTGAAAAACACTGTGGCGCAGTTAAAGAATGAGAAAGACGCTCTAATGATGGATAACAATTTGCTAAAAGGAAAACAAACGGAAATAAAAGGTAAACTTGCTGAAACAAACAAAAAATTAGATATTGCTAAAAGCAACAATATTAACTTACAAAAGACAACCGACGATAGACGGCGACAATTCAATCTTGTAAAAAGTGAAAAAGAAAGATTGATAAGAGAAAACAAAGAATTAACTAACAAGAATGAACTTTTAGACAAAGAAAATGTGCTTTTGGGCAATGAAATGGCAAAAAAACAAAGCAGAATAGAACGTCAAAACAAACAGATAAATAAGCTTGTTGACAATCATATAACTTTGCGGGGCCAAAACAATTTTTTATTGTATCAAACTTACAGATTGAATAATGAGTTAAACAACTATCAACGAGACCCTTTCAGTGTTCTGTCGCAAGATGGCTCTTATGAAGATGAAAATAACATCAACAACATCAACAACAATATTAATAATGAAAACAATATTATCATTAATGAACAAGATGAATCTTATGAAGATGAAAATAACATCAACAACAGTATTAATGAAAACAACATTATCATTAATAATGATAACGGCGAAAATAATGATATTCAATCCCAAAGCCAAAGCTTAGTAGATGATGGAAGTGGGCAGTTAGCACAACAATTTACAAACGTATTGTGTGGCCGCCACCGTCGCGGTATGAGTGATGGTTATTTACATTCACTTAAAATCATTGAAGAAAAGGTGGATAATTATATGGGTAACGTTGGGAATTGATATTAATCTGCCAATGCTTTCTCCTCGCACACTTTCAGACAGGATAAGAATATCATTTTTAGCAAAAAAAGCTTGCAATATTTTACAAAAAAAACTATAACATATTGTGTTTAAAATAGATTTGTATGGAAGATAAAAAAGCAGAACAAAATACGCCACAGAGTACAAACAATTCTCAAAAACTGTATCCAGATACTGCCGTTATTTTAATAGGAGGAGAAAGAATGAAGCCAGAAGATCGAGAGGAATATACAAACCAGTTTGCTGATAATTTGGTAATAGACTCTACAAAAAAACCGGATTATGCAGCAATAGAGAAGTTTGGTCGCGAATTAAGCAATAAAGGTATAAAAAATCTACAAGTTGTCTTGAATGTTCATGGTGCAAAAGTAAAATCCAAAGCTGAAAAATCAAAAGGACAGGTCTATTCAGCAATTCAGTATGATCCTGTAAATTTTTACAACCTGCTAAAATGTCTGTCCAGGCAGTATAACAATAATGTTCAAGTGATATCCCTGTGCTGCGGAGGCGGCTATGCATTCGTACTGGACAAGGACGCTCAGGAGCGTTTTGGGCAGACAAAATTAGATAAACTAAAGTCGATGCCGTCTATACAAAATGGCAGTTCTTGCTACTCTGCATACGAAGACTTGGGTGATGGTAAAATATTGGTACACGCAACTTCACTAATACCAACCACCAAAGA